>JAAENP010000051.1 GCA_024224155.1 bacterium | reverse complement strand
CTCGTGCTGCCGACGATGTTTTATCTCGGTTCTTCGATCACGTGCCGCCTCCTCGCGCTGAGCTCTTTCGATGGATACCCTGGATAAGAGCCGATTTGGTGTCTCTGTGGAAGGAGTTGTCGGCCGGGTCGAGCTGTATCGGAACTGACCGCGTCAGTTCGCCAGGGAGTGAACTACCGCGTTCGGACGTCGTTTTCGCGGACTGTTTTCGAATGGCCGCTGTAGCTGTCACAAACTTGCAGTATCAGGCTTTCGATCCCTCCTATGAACTTTACGACTGGAGAGTCCCGGTGGACGGAATGGGCTCCAAGGTAGGGGACGCGGTATTGCGCTGCTACCCGGCAGTGAAGATCAGTTGGTACGAAGCGACGTCTTTTTGTCGGTGGCTTTCATCATCTCTTGCTTGGTGCGAAGGAGCGAGACTGCCCACCGAGGAGGAATGGGAGTATGCGTGCAGGGCTGGTACGACAAGCGAATACTGGAACGGCAATCACGAAGATGAGTTGAGTGCTGTTGGATGGTACGACAAAAACTCAGACCACAGGCCGCACAGCGTTGGCCGGAAAGCATCCAACCCTTGGGGCTTGTTTGATATGCACGGGGGCGTCTGGGAATGGACCGCAAGTGCTTTCGATCGGACGCAGGAGCGTTCCGAAACGAATGTCGAGCCGGGCGCGGCTGGAAATGTGTCGGGTTCAGGTGAGCAGAAGGAGCACTTTGAGGTTACTCGCACCATGCGAGGTGGGAGCTGCTGGGATGATGCACTAAGTGCCCGGGCTTCTTTTCGACTGGAAGGTGTGCCGTCGCTACAGATTCAGTCGAGAGGGTTTCGTGTGTTACTACCGGCACTCGAGGGCGAATCTTCCCGACCGGAAGGAAGCGGTGGGGCGTGAGGCAAGCGGTCTGGGCATGCGGAAGGAGAACTCGAAGCGCAAGCCGGGGCAAGGGCGCCGAATCTGCTGCGCTTAGCTAGAACGCGGCTCTTTGCTTCAGGGACACCCACTGGGTCTTGGAAGCCAGAATCAGGTGGTCGACGAGCCGGATCCCGATCAGGTCGCCAGCTTGCGCCATCCGGCGGGTGAAGGCCAGGTCTTCGGCGCTAGGTGAAGGATCGCCCGAGGGGTGGTTGTGGGCGAGGATGATGCCAGCGGCGTTGGTCAGGAGGGCCATCTGGAAGAGGGCGCGGGGTTCGACGGCGGCTCGGTTGAGGGTGCCGAGGTAGGCGATCTGCCAGGCGATGAGGCGGTTGCGGGTGTCTAGGTAGACGGCACACATGGCTTCTTGCGGCCGGTCGTGGAGCTGCCCGTTGAGGAATTCGGCGACGGCTTTCGGGTGGGTCAGCGAGACGTCTTCGTAGGGCGTGTCCTCTTCGCGAACCAAGGCGAGGCGGTAGCGGGTGATGGTCTCCATCTTAGCGGCTTCGGCCGACTGCTGGACCCGCTCGGACTTCAGTAGCTCCATCTGCTTCTTGTTGGTCTTCCTGTTCATCTGCGTCTCCCTTTCGGCTGGTGTCGTTTGCTCCTTCACACGAGCCGAGGAGCAATGGCTCCAGACGGAGGGCCAGACGCACGCAGTGCCTGCGCACGGCGCGAGGAGCCCCAAGCGGAGGCCGTGACAGCTCAGCTGGCGCAGCCGAGGCGGGAAGAGACGAGCTGGCCGCAGCCGAAGCTGCGGATAGAGGGAAGATCGAGAGAAGAGACGGGAGGGACTGTTTGAGCGGGACCCTGGAGGCCGCTGCCGCGAGGGGAAGACGGAGCCGACGCCTCTCCTGAAGCGGAGCCCTACAGAAGACTGATGAGTGTCGCCTTGAGCTCGCCGGGCTCCGCGGGCGGCTGGCCGCCAAGAGCCTCGATGATGTGCATCAGTTGCTGGCTTGTGAGCCGCAGAGAGAACTGCTGAGCGCCCTCGAGCGGTCCGAGTGAGCGACCCGGGGTCTCGACCGCCGCCGCCTTCTCGACTTCCGCTCGAGCGATCGGAAGCGCGCGGGTACCTTTCCGGCCGAGCAGCTTCTTCTGGCGATCTTCTGGCAGCTTCCTGAAGAGGCGGAAGGTCTCAGGCGACTGAAGCAGGCCGCGATCGAGCGCTTCCTTCGAGGGGCCGGTCGCCTTCAGAAGCGCCAAGTGCTTCGAGACGAACGACTGCCCCTTGCCGAGGAGGCGTGCGACGTCCCCCTTCGGCATCTGGAGCTCGTCGATGAGGGTCTGGATGGTGCGAGCGATCTCCATCATGTCAAGGTCTTCGCGCTGGATGTTCTCGGTGAGCTGGACGACGAGGCGCTGACCGGGGTCGTCGAGGTCGGCGAGGACCATGCACGGGACGTTGCTCTTGCCCGCTCTCGAGGCAGCCAGTAGTCGCCGTTCGCCGGCGACGAGGATGTAGGCGTCTTCCTGGTTGGGATTCGGCCGGACGAGAAGCGGCTGCTGGACACCGATCGCTTCGATGCTCGCTGCGAGTTCGTCGAGGTCGCGCGGTTCTTTGCGAGGCTGCTCGGGGTCCGGTTGAATGGCCTCGATCGGGATCATCAGGACCTCCCGCGAGGCGCTGGGGTGGGTCTTGGCAATCTCGGCTAGCTGCTCCAGGGTGCTATTCACAGGCGAATCCTCCACAGAGTTCGCGCCACTGCCTTTTGGTCTCGGGTGCGGCACGGCTGAAGCGCCAGACGGGCACGCCGGCGTCGAGGGCGTCAGGGACAGCGACCCGCAGCGGCAGGAACGGCTTCGTGAGCTCGATGTGCCGGGCGATCTCGGCGATGTAGAAGGCGTGCTGCTTGGAGCGCTTGATGTAGCGGTTGATGATGGCGCGGGAGCGCACGCCGGGGTTGAGCCGGCGGGCGAAGCTCAGTGTGTTCAAAGTGTGGGAGAGGCCGGAGATCGAGTAGGCGTTGGGCTCTAACGGGGTCAGGCAGACATCGCACCAGAGGATCGGCCCCACGTGCCGCAGGCCGATTGCCGGCGGGGTGTCGACGACGATCAGGTCGTAGGGGAGCTGCCGCAGCTCGTCGCGAATCGGCAGAGCTTGCTCGAGGCTGTACTCGGCGTCGAGCGCGTCGAGGTGCTGGTGCCCGTGCAGTACCTCGACTCCGGAGGCCGTCGGAATCGGGTCGAGTGGCGTTCTGGAGAACAGATGGGCCGAGCCACCGTTCTTCTTCGGCAGGGACAGGTCCAGCGTCAGGGTCAGCGTCGCGTTGGCCTGGGTATCGAGGTCGATCAGGAGAACCCGCTTGTGCTTCTCGATGCCGGCGAGCGCCAGGTGGCAGGCGAGGACGGTCTTGCCGACGCCGCCCTTCTGGTTTGTGACGGTGAGAACTCTCGTCACGGAGCTCTCCTCGGGTTCCATGGGCTTGGCAGCACGAGGTCGGCGGTCGTTTCGACGTTGAAGAGGTAGCCCGGGCGGATCTGTAGGGTCGGCTGGAGGTTCAAGTTGCGGCGGGTGACCTCAGCTGTCGTCCGGCCGACCTCTTGGCCGAGGGCAGCGGCCGCAATCTGGCTCGCCGAAGGAGCGCCTCCGTCGGCAGACTCCTGCGGTTGGCTGAGCTGCACGCCGGCGGTGATCGCCGAGAGCAGGATGGCGCTGCCAAAGGTGCGGACGAAGTGGTTGTTGACCTGGTCGCGGACGCCGGCCATCGCGGCCAGATCGGCACCGGGCATGCCGCGGAGGTCAAGGCTGCTGCCGTCCGGGAACACAAGGCGCGTCCACGCCAGGAGCACGCGCTTCTGGCCCCACGCGATGCGGTTGTCGTAGCTGCCGAGCAGTCTCGAGCCCTGGGGAATGAGCAGGTGTCGCCCCGTGGTCGAGTCGTAGACGTTCTGTCGAACGAGAGCCTGCGTCTGGCCGGGCAAGTCGGAATTGATGCCGGCGACGAGGATCGCTGGGATGAGGGTTCCCTGCCTGAGCTCGTAGGGGGAGAGGGGCGTCTGGATGCTGACAGGCAGATAGGTCGAGCGCTCCTCCTCGCGAGCGCGCCGCAGAAAGGCGTCTTTGCGATCGAGGAGGTTCGGGTCTCCGCTTCCAGCTGTACCTTGGGCGGTTGGCCGCGGTCCTTGGCGTGCCGACTACGGCCGTCGAAGCACTACTTCCAGAATCTCGAGAGGAGTGGAAGTACTACGAGGCTGCGGACGCGGATTACTCTGGCTATACGGGCTACTTCAGGACTCAAGCCGAAGTCGATCGGTTTGTCGAAGGCGTTGAGGCGCGGCTGAACTCCGGCAAGGAAACGTGAGTGGGGCTGTCGGTTCTCCTAGAAACAAAGGGGTGAAGAAGATGAAAAACCTGAAGGAACTAAGGCGGCACATAACCAGTCTTCGGGACTCCGTCAAGAGCAGGAAAGCGGGTCTCGCAGCTTGGAAGACCGAGGAAGAGGCGGGCTGGTACGACTACTCGATGAAGGTCTCTGACGAGACCAGGGAAGAGCTTAATCAGATCCGTGACGAACTGGATGAGATCATTGGTGAGGTGTTGAAGTAGCCGGCGTTAAGTGCGCGCCAAGTGGCTTAGGTCGGTCTGGACCAGATGCCTAGAGGCCCCCGAGCTATTGGTCTGGTCTCAGAAGAACCGAGAGGCTTCCGCTAGCTTCGTACGGTGCTAGACGAGGCACTTGCCATCCGCATCCCTGTGGCTTTCAGCTGGCGCCGCGGCGACCACTTTCGGAATAGTCGAGCTAGGTAGAAACGAGGACCAGGCGTTCGCCCTACGTCTCCACGCAATGAGGATCCACGATCCAACCTTCTTCGATGTGGGCATTCTGCGGGATCCCGAAGCTCTTGTTCGAAACGGCCCATGCCGCCTGGATCGCACACAGGAGTGCGTCCAGCCGATCTCCTTTGAAGTCGTCGCCGAGCTCCTCCCTGACCTCGTCATCTAAATCCACCGAGACTCCGTATTGCTTCGGCAAGCGGCCTGAGAGGACCGCGGCGATCAAGTCGCGGCGAGCGTCGCGCATTGCCGATGTGTCCTTGCTCTTCGTTTCGGTCTTGTAGGGCCTGCGACCGATCGCCCACCGTGCGACGCGACCCGGATAAGCCTCCAGAACAAGCGAGTCACAACCGTTTGGTCGGCAGGGGAGAACCGAACACGGCGACCGCTCAATCCGTGGTGCTCCTTCCACGAACATCTTGGCCAGCGGAACGCCGTGAGTCTTCATCGGGCTCAAGGAGCCAGCGCAAACGTCTGTTGCTCGTTGATGTTCTTTATCTCCCGGAGGCTGCCTTGCTTTGTAGTCCTGAAGCAGCTCGACAAAGCCAGCCTAGCCGAGCTGCTGAGCCCCCTGGCCATAGTCTTCCCATCGTGGACTCCAGCCAACAGCCTGCACGAATCTCGACGGCTGGCCGAAGGGGAAGTCGATAGCCGTTACTCGAGGTCCCGGCTGTTGGAGGAGCTTCTGAAACGCTGCGAAGTTGTACAAGTTCTTGAGGGGCTTGATTAGACTTAGCCTCCGCCCATTCAGTTGACCATGAGCGACTGTCAGCGGCTTCGACGGCGACGGGGCGCTAGTGAAATCGATCCCTGTAATCAGAACGTTCTGGGTGCGCCTATTCACTAGCCGACAACCTCAACGAACTCTGCAATGACCCGCACGTCCTGTTCCTCCTTGGGCGTCAGGACAATAGGCGGATACTCGGCGTTAAGCGGTTTCAGCGTGATTCGGGTGTGCTGCCAGCCAGTTTCAGCGTCAGCAGTCTTCTCACTGCTGTACACCTTCAGCGTGTACTGCCCGCCGGTGTGCGGGTCATCGATCCCTGAGTGCCAGACCAGGAGTCGCTTCCCTTGTCGCGTCCCAGCGCCTGGCTCTCGGAAGAGGCAATAGGAACCGTTCGGGACCTCGGGCTCCATCGAGTCGCCCAGCACTTTGGCGACGAACATGCCGGGCTCGAACTTCGTCGAGGTCTCCCAGGTGATCCACTCGTCAGCCCACTCGGCCGGATCAAGGCTCGCCTGCTCCTCGCTCCAAGAGCCGGCGGCGGCTCGAAGCGTGGTGAGGGGCACGCAGATCGAGAAGCGCTCCTCGGGCTTCGGCTCCACGTGGGTAAACGGCAGCACAACGTCGCCGTCGCTGTGTTTCGACAGCACGGCGCGCAGCTCGGTCGCGGCGCGGCATATTTCAAACGCCCACTCTCCGTATCGTCGCGAGTTGTTCACCGCTGCAACCCACTTCTTGGCTGCGGCGTTCTTGGCGAGTACTCGGTCCGGCTCCCAAGTCTCGCCGCCGCCCCCTTTGCTCTCGAGCATGAGCTGCTTGCCGCCCCGGAGCTTCACCACGAAATCTGGCTCGTATTGGTGCGGCTGGCCCTGGTACTCGTAGGGCACGGCGAGGCCCACGTTCCGGTCGTTTGGCGTGTAGTACTCGACACAGTCCATGTCTTCGAGAATCTGAATCGTTCGCACCTCGTCGAGCGCATCGCCCTTCGGCTTCTTGCCCTTGCCACTCTGCACCATTGCGAGGTTCAGATGGCTTTTCGTCAGCCGCTCCACCGGTCGGGTCGTTCGATAGCTCACCTCGGCAGTCGTCACGAAGGGTTTGAAGGAATTCACGACCGGCAAGAGTGGTGCTTCCTCGGCGGCCACCGCCGGCAAGATGCCATCGCGTACTCGCTTTGCGAGGAGTTCGGCGTACTTCTGAAGGCCGAGTTCTTTCTTGTTGACGCCAGTGGCGAAGCGGACCTTCTTCTTTACATAGCTCTGGATGATCGCAACGATCTCGGGAAAGAGCTGGTGGCGAGCCAGCAACCCTCTTTTGGCCCGTTCGCTGTCACTTTCCTCCGCTCCTTGAATCAGATCATCGACAATCATTTGGGCCAGCTTGTAGACAATCTGCTGAAACCGGATGTTCTTGTAGTAAACCTCGCGGGTCTGGCGAACGAACTCGTCGCTCTGCAAAGCGTCGGCCTCGTCGTGATACCCGCGAGTCGCGACGAGGTAAACCTCGGTCGGCTCCTTGTCGACAACAAAACCCTCGAGTGAGTCGACGTCGCATCGGATCCCGGAACCCCGGAGGCCGTATGTGTAGCTTTCGACGACAGGCATCCGGAGCTCAAACTCGCTGCGCTCGGACAACGCGTAGATGTGGTGATAGACGGGATCAGGCCGATCGACGTCCTTTGCCTTGCCCTTGAACGGAATGAGGGAGAAGGGGATGCCATAGACGTCCACATACTCGGCCGGAAGCAGCCCTGTCTCTGAGTCCGGCACGTAGCTCATGCGCCGCAGGCCGCGTCCTACGACTTGCTCACACAGGAGCTGACTGCCAAAGGCCCGGACGCCGAGCACGTGGGTCACATTCGAGGCGTCCCATCCTTCGGTCAGCATCGAAACCGACACGACGCAGCGCACGTGCTCCCCAGCTTGGCCCTTCTTACCAACTGTATCGATGATCTCCCGAAGCGCCAGGGCGGCTTCGTCTTTGGTCTGGTCGCCCTCGGTCTCGATCTTGGCTAGCAGTTTCGTGTCGATTCGAACCGTGCGTCGATGTCGTTCGTCGTTTTCGAGAAGTGGGAAACCGATGCCGGTCCCGCCGTAGACCGTCTTCTTTTCGGTCTTCTTACCGTCTTCCGAAGGCACTTCGACCTCGCGCTCGCCGCTGATCTTCTCGAAGAAGACCTGAGCAATGTTGGTGTTGTCGCACACCACGATCAGCACCGGCGGCACGGGATTGTCGTCGGCGCTCTTGTCGCGGATCTCCTCGAATCGTGTCTGCCACTGGCCGGCAAGCGTTTTGAGAGCGCCCCCGGCCTCGCGGAAGACCGAGTCCGGTTTGGGGCGCTTGCCCACCTTGTCCACCGGCTTGAGGCTCTCTTTGATGCTCTCCCACAGCCGGTAGTACTTCGGATTCGGCCGGCCAGCCTCATCCTTACTACTAGAGTCGTCCCGCACGGGAAGCCGCGGCACCTTGACGATGCCGCACTCGATGGCGTCCACGAGCCCGAAATCGCTCACGATCCACGGAAACGGGCTGCCTTCTGGGAAGCCTGAGTTCGAAAGATAGAAGGGCGTGGCCGAGAGATCTACCGCTGCCGAGATGCAGGGCTCATCTTCGCCGAGAAGGCCGGCGCTGTTGATCTTGTCGAGGCCGGCGAGCCACACTCGCGCCTCCTCCAGTTCCTCTTTCAGGGCGTCCTTCTCCTCTTTAGTCTTACCTTTCTCCGCCTCCTTCTCCAGCTGCTCGACCTTCTTGTCGGGGTTCGGCCGCCAGCAGTGGTGGCCCTCGTCGTTCAAAACCAGGATCGGCAGCCGGCTCGCGAGCTCACCAAGTCGGTCGCGGGCAAACGCTTCGGGAGTCTCCTCGCCCTTCTGCACCACCTTATAGCTCGTGCCGCCTTCGCTGTGCTCGCTTTTCGGGGCGAAGCCGTGCCAGTTGGTGATGTGGATCCTGCCGGCGCCGAGAAGTTCCCGGTACTTCGATGGCACGATGTCGAACTCGTCGAAGTAGTTGTCAGGGTCTTCTGGGCGCAGAACCTGTAACCGCTTCTTGACGGTGAGGTTCGGCGCGCAGATGAGCACCCCGCTCGGGTAGAGGCGCGTCCCCGGATTGCGACCGCGGTTGCAGAACGCCCAGGCGATGAGCATCGCCATGATGACGGTCTTACCGCTACCGGTCGCCATCTTGCAGCCCAGTCGGCGAAGAGGCAGTAGATCGGGTTCGGCAGCAGGGTCAATCAGGCGCGGGTAGAAGTCGCCCGAGATCTCTTCGAAGTTGGGCAGTTCGCCCACTAGGAGGCTCTTCAGATTCTTGGAGTCGACCTGGAAATTCCTGAAACCGGTGCTCGCCAGGCGCCCAGGAATCGCCAGCTCGAGCAGGTAGATCAGCGTCTCCGTGGCTTCGCGCTGG
This sequence comes from bacterium, assembly GCA_024224155.1. Classification (NCBI taxonomy): domain Bacteria; species bacterium. The sequence continues at coordinate 20,412 of JAAENP010000051.1, read as the reverse complement.
CAGAAAAACAGGGGGCGCACCAGGTCTTTGCGCGACCAGTGCCGCAAGAGGTCTTTGGTAACCGAGGAAGCTCCTCGGTAGTCAGAATCGCGCCATCGCTTGACGTCCTCTCGAAGACGGTTCACGAGGGGCAGAGGATCGCGCTCTTCCTCCGCGAACAGATCGCTCTGCCCTCCGGCGAGCTTCTTCGACTTGTACCAATACATTGCGGGCCGACGCGCGGGCACGAGCTGAGGAACTCCGTCCTTGTAGCTCCAGTGCTGGTGCGGCTCATCGTACGGATTGTTGATAACAGGCTCGGGCACCGCCTGGGTGGGTGTCCAGCCTGGCGGAGGAGACTCGTCCTGCGAGTAGCGAGCCACCGTCAGCCGCCCTCGCCGAGTTCGTGAATCGCCATCACCTCATTGCCCCGTGGGTCGATAACCTTCACTGCGAGGCGGTTGTACTTGCCGGCCTTGAAAGGGAGGGACTCGGTGCCTTCGAAGGCGGCGAAAGCCTCAGGATCGGCTGATGAGCCAAGCGCCTTGGCGATCTTGTCCCAGGCCTTCTGATCGGGAAAGAAAGCCTGGGTGGTGCAGAAGCACCGCCCGTCGTAGTCCTGATCCAGGAACCAGGCGGCGACCTTGGACGCGCCGGTGGACTTCACCTCGCTCGTCAACGGGTCGTAGATATCGACACCAACAAGCTCGCAGACCCATTCGCCGTCTCCGTTCTGGCTGGTGCTGATTTCCGGCTGACCGAAAACGGTGAAGAGCTGGCTGTTCGGTGTCTCCTTGAGGAATCCATCCATCGCCGGGTTCACATCGGGCCGAATGTACGCCTGGTGAATGCGAAGCCTAGGATGACTCGACTCCTGGATCACGCCCGATGCCGACGCGTCGAATGAGAATCCTGCAATAACCAGCTCGTCGTAACGGCGCGAGGCCCGAATGAGCTCTTCGACCTGAAGAGCCGTGACCGGGCCGTACTGGGGTCCGAAGCCGATACCGACGTGGTTCGCCGTGTCGTCGTCCTCGCCGTCCCAGATAGCCTCGGCATGGATCAGCTCGCCACCGCTGTCCGAGGACTCAAACAGCGGTTCGATCCGCGCAAGCTTCCGGTGCTGGTTGTTGGGAAAGGTCACACCGTCCGAGCGGAGCAACTGGACCATCCTGGTTAGGTATGCCGTGAGGTTCTGGGGATCAGACTGCGGCAACGGGTCCACGTCTTTGCCAGCGCTCTCATCGAATGTGTTTGGCGTGCCATCGAACAGTCCCTCCTCGCCAATTGAAAGCTCCTCCGGCCGTACACCTTCGACCGTGAATGGACCGGAGACCCGCAGAACGCCCTTCGTCGGCTCTGGCTGGTCGACTAGTTCCACTTGATCTCCGTTTGCGGCAATGCACTCATTAACCTCATTCATTTTGCTGAGCCACCCGAGACGGTACGCCTCAACAGCTTCGCGCAGTTCTTCCGGCCAGTCAGGATCAGTGTCAAATGGAATTTCCCACTCGTACCAAGCCTGCGCATCGAAGTCGGTCGTGGTTTTCCCCCGTGTCTTTTCCGAGCGGTCTCGGTTTTGAGGCGGAAGTAGCCACCGTCGCTGGTCCGCCTCGGTAACGGCGTTCTTTCCTTCGGAGCGCTGTTTGTGTGCAAGCTTGTCAGCGAGCTTTGAGCGTATGCCGCCCGACACGCCAGCCAACGCAGCGTTGCAGGCCGTAGCACACTCTTCCAAGACGCCTTGATGTTTCTCCAGAATCGGGTCGAGGTTCGTGTTCTTAGTGATTGAGCCAAGTGTGATGTGTGCGCTCACCTGGTATTTGAACCCAGTGCCAGGGTCTTCGTGTGGCCCTCGGCTCCCACCCCTGCTTGCGTGGTGGGTGAACTTCTCGCACAGCAGTCGCTGCCTGGCGATTGCGACTGCAACCCTACTAGTGTCGATAGTGACCCAGCGCCTGCCCCATTGTTCTGCGGCAACAGCCGTCGTCCCGGCACCACAGGTGGGATCCACGACGAGATCACCCGGATCCGTAGTCATCAAAATGCAGCGCTCAATGACCTTCGAGTTTGTCTGTACGACGTAGAGCTTCTCGCCGGTGAAGCCGCCAGACGCTGTGTCCTCCCAGGAGTTATTCAGCGGCACGACATCGAAGTCGTCTAGATATCTCACATAAGCGAGAGATCTCCCTGATCGAATGACTCGGCCAGCACCCTCCAGGCGCCTCATTCCGCCCCTATTAGTTTTCCAGTGGAGCCTTCTGGGCAGGAGGGTCAGTTGTCCTTCGAAGTCAGCGTCGAAGGTGCAGGTGCTCACGTAGCCTGATGAGGTGAGGTTGTCTATCCGAAAAATCTGAAGATCGGAACTCACAGCCTCGTTCCTTCCGATCCTTCGCCTTTCGCCAGATCTTGAGTCCTGGACCCATTGGTACATTCCGATGCTGCCCCGCTTTGGGCGAGGTTTTCGACGGTACAACTGCCTGTATTTGATGTCAGCGGGGTTCTTGCAGTACCAGAGCAAGTAGTCCGAAACTGAGGCAATAACGTTGGTCTTCGCGTACGGACTGCTCGCTCCGGCGGTCTTTCGAACGCAAATCAGCGAACAGAAAGACTGCGAGCCGAAGACTTCGTCCATCACTGCCCGAACGCGGTGAACATGGTCATCACTGATCTGTACGAAGATGCTCCCTGATTCTGCCAGCAACTCGCGAGCTCCAACCAGGCGATCCCGCAGATACGGAAGGTACGAGTGCACACCGAGGTGCCAGGTGTCGCGAAAGGCACGGACCATCTCGGGCTCGCGCGTGAGGTCTGTCTCTTTCTCCCGAACGTCGCGTTTGCCGACAACCGGCTGAAAATTGCTACCGAACTTGATCCCATAAGGTGGATCCATATAGACCATCTGCACTTGTCCAACCAGCCCCTCGCGACGAGCCAGCGAAGACATCACCTGTAGGGAGTCGCCGAGTATCAGTCGGTTCGCCCAGTCGACGTCGTGCCGGTAGAACTGGACTGCCTCTTGGTACGGTTGTTCTGGGTCGGCAAAGAGGTCGCGCTGGATGTCTTCCCGCATCGCTGTTCGCACAATGGCCTGCGCGGCGACTCTCTCGTGGATGTGGAGTGCCACTGGATCGACCTCGAAATCGCCGCGCTCCTGCGCCTCACGCTTGCCTGCCCATTCCAGCCAGGGGTCGTAGTGGGAGGTGGCCTCGCGCAGCTCGCTCTGCTCGGCCTCGGTGAGCTGCCGGCGGCCCGCCTCAGCAATCAGATCCTGAAGTCGATCCGCCGCCCCCGTGGGATCGAACCTGAGTACCGGCGGCAGGTGCGGGTTGTACGCGTACTTGGCCTTCTCGACTTTTGGCACCGTCCCTTCCGCCGCAATCTTCGCCGGCGGGATGTTCGTGCGCGTCTCACCATCGTGCCGGTAGTCGGTAGTCTCGGTCTTGCCCTTCTTCCTTGGCTTCTTCTTCGGCGCCTTGGCGCGCAACTCCTCGAGCGTTGGCTGAGGCTCTTTCTTCGGCGCCGCGGCTGCCTTGTCCGGATTCAGAGCAGTCGCTTCCGGCGCCTTGCTGCCAAACAGCTCCTCGAGCGCCACAACCGTCGCATCGTCCGGCAGCCGCTTGCCGGTCTCCCAGGCTGAGACCTCGTTCTGGGTAACCTCCGCCAGCTCTCCGAGCTCCGTCTGGTTCATCTTTTGTGCCTTCCGCTGCTGGCGGATCCAGGCGCTTAGGGGGTTTCGAGTCATGTGTTCAGTCCCTCTTCCAAATCGATCTCGAGAGCCGTGGCGATCTCGCGGATCACCGAGGCTGGCGTTTCGCGCACTGCCCGTGCCGGAAAGCGAAGGACGTTGTAACCCCTGGCCTGAAGAAAAGCGTCTCGCGCTGCATCCTGGGCCTTCGTGGTGTCGTGTTGGTCGCCATCCACCTCGACAGCAAGCCTTGCTCCTGCATTCAGGAGAACAAAATCTACCTCTATGTCCCCAATGACCTTATGAACTTCCGGCGACCAGCCCTGGACCGCCATCCAGCTGAAGAGATCAAGCTCCGCCGGACTCGTTTCGCGGAGCGTCGTGACGTCCTCGGCATACCTAGTCAACTCGCCAAGGATTCCCGGCTGCCGCCGACACGCAGCGTAGTCAGCAACGAAGAAGAGCGCCTCTCGGGCTCGGGTCACCGCGACATTGATGAGGTTACGAGGGCTCTCGACCCAACGGGCAGCGCCATCCGTGATGCCCTTGGCGACAACGGGGCTGAAGATCATGACGTCGCGCTCGTCACCTTGGAAGCGGTGAGCCGTCCCGGTAGCGACGCCCCGAGACATGCCCAGCCCGTCGAGCTGCGTTTCAATCAAGTCGACCTGAGGTCGAAAGGGACTGACGACACCGATCGTGAAGCCCGCGAATTGGTCGTTGCCGCGAAGTTGCTGCACCAGTTCGACCACCTTTTCGGCTTCGTTCCGATTGCGCCAGCTTCGACCGCGGTCACCGCGCTCGCAGGCCCCCTGGATGTTTACGCCATGGACTCCCGGGCCGCCGGGCACCTGGACACCGTGACCGGGCTCCTTCCGGAGTCGCAGTCGCTTTTGGTACACATGCTGGTTGGCGAAGCCGATGATGAGAGGGTGGCTCCGGTAGTGGTCGAGAAGTGCGATGACGTCGGAATATCGCTTTGGTAAGCATTGCACTGCGGTTGAGTAGACGTTGTTTTCAGCATGGCCGAGAAGGTCCAGCCACTCTTCGACCTCGTAGGTTCTCGCCAAAGCCTGTTCGGCGCCTGAGGTCAGCGTGGGAATCGCCGGCAGCTGCTCTGGGTCGCCGATAACGACCAGGCGTTTAGCCCGGTAGACGAGGGGCAGCAAGTTGGTAAGGGTGCACTGGGTCGCTTCGTCGATGATCAACAGGTCGAAGAGGCCTGGCACGAGCGGGAGCGCTTGGGGCGAAAGAGCAGTCGTGATCCAGATGGGAACGGCTCTCAGAACCCTCTGAAAAAGCTCGTAGTCGTCTTCCGTGATGCGCTGTCTCTGAGTCTTGTAGTGTTTGAGAAGAGTGCTCAAGTCCTCCTGGATTGTGGGATCGTCCGCCAACTTGGTGACCCACTTCTCCTTGGCGAGATCGAACGACAGCGCTTCGAGTTGCTGATCGATTTGCTCGATTCGGGCGCGGAGTCGCTCAGGGTTGAACTCGACAAAGGCTTGAGTGATTTCCTCGGTTGGCCACTCGTCTTCCTTGCCGGCCAAGACGTCACCAACGAGATCCTGAATCGCCTTGCGGCCGGCGCCGGTCGGGATCTCGTCCGCCGCCTGAGCCAGTTTCTGGCGCGCCCACTCCCGCTCATCCGCGACGAGTGTCTGCTTCTCGATCCGGACTTTCTCGACGAACTGCCGCCATTCTCCAAACCACGCACCACAGGTCTCGAGGTGGCGAAGCGGCTCGTCGCTTTCGACCGGCAGGCGGTCGTGCGACCCGAATTCGCCAACGACAGCGGCGGGGCGTCTCTCCCACCAGCTTCGGATAAGCTGCTCCTCACTCGAAACCTGGGCCAATGAAGCCTCGGCAGCGCGAGCCTGTCCTTCGAGTTCGCGTGCAACGCGCCAGGTTTCGATCAGGCTCGTGAATGGCTCTGAGTACAGCGCTTGCCGGGCAGCCACCACCTGGCTCACTCCGGAGTCTGCACCAAGAGCGAGGACCGCTTGATTGAAGGCTAGGCCCTGTCCCTCGACCCAGGCTTCCTTGAGTGGTATCCCCGACCCTGTGGCCTGGTATTCGTTCGCGATACTCCTGAGGCTGTCCAGCACCTCGTCCCGCGTCTCTCGCTTCGTCCAGGCAGCAGCAGCCAGCCCACAGAGCTCGGTCCGTTTGGAGAGAACATTGGCAAAGGCCCGCCACTCGCCAAGGTCTCCGGTGTCTGGTGCACCGGCGGCGTCGGCGGCTCTCGCCTTCGCGCGCAGGTGGGCCAGAGACTTCTCGATCTCACTCGCCTCGGCTTGGGCGTCTTGCCACTTTGCGCGGGTTTCGAGCCACGATTCCGTTTGCTCGACGACCTCTCCCAGGCCGGAGCGGCTGGCGTCATCCAGTCTTCCGATCCTCTGCCACAGCGAAAGTGGGAATGAAGATCTGAGTTTTCGCTCGCACGCCTTCAGCCTGCGGCCGAGCCGGCTCTTGCGGCTCCAGGGAACCCACGCGCCTCGGGTTGCCGGAAGAGTGCAGTACTCGGAGTAATGGCTCGTCCACAGGACCAGGAGATCGGGCTCCACTGCGACGCTCTCCGGCACTCCGAGAGCGAGGACGACAGCTCGCTGACGCTCCATGCCCTCGCGCGCCTCTTCGACACGGCGAGTCGCCGGCTCGAGTTCCTCGCAGGCCTCCGCGACTCGCCGCGAAACGTCGAGCGCTCCCGTCGCCCAAGCCTTCGCCTCCTTCGAGCCCGACCAGGCCTCGTAGGCACTCTTCCACTCGTACGATTCAAGACTCCGCTCGAGAGGTGTGGACAATAGCGTTCGAAACCTCCCTAGCCAGGCCTCGAGCAGTTCGGGGCCCGGCCCCGACGTCAGCCATTCCCAACTCCTCACCGATGAAGAATCCAGCCCAATGCTCTGCGCTGCTCGATCTCGTGATGACTTGGCATCGCGGATCTCTGCGGCGAGGCTTTCCCTTCGCTCGTTGGCCTGCCCAATCTCGCGTCGCGCGTCGCCCAGGCGCTGGACCCAGTTCTCGAGCGGAGTTAGTACGTCGTCTGCGAAAGATTCGGCCCGGCCGGAGTAGCCTAGGTTTCGGAGACCCGCGCGAGCCGCCTCCTCGGCTGACTCGAGGTCCGCAACGGCTTGCTGGTAGTTGCTGTAGGCATTGAGAGCAGAGCGCAAGGCCTCGTCGAGTCGCTGTGGGAGTTTGCTGTCGAGGAACTTCTGGAGTTCTTGCTTGTCGCTGACAAGCCGGCCCTGTCTCCCCTGACCTTCATTCGCGGTGCCTGTAGCTCCGCCTCCTGCAGCAGCGATGACGTTGAGGGTTCGACGAAGAGCGTCCTCTAAGTTGGAGGCCCTCTTCGAGCCTGCCCGGATGGCGATCGGGAATTCACCTTCGAACTTCTCGACACGCTCGCGGACAACATCGACGGCCTGGTTGTTGTTGCTGGCAAAGAGAACGCTCGTGCCTTGGGCCCACGCGTTGAGCAGGCTCGATACGACCACCTGACTCTTGCCAGTACCTGGAGGACCGCTGATGACAGTGACAGGCTTTCCCTGAAGAATGCCGCTCACGGCTCGGTGCTGCCACTCGTCGAGAGGGACGATAGGCAAGACTGAAGCTTCCGGAAGAGCCTCTGCAGATCCAATGTCCTCGAGAAGTTCCAGGCCGCCGATTTGGGCTTTGGGCTCTTTAAAGCGCTCTTCCAGCTTCTGGAAATCGCTCATGAGGTGGCGGTAGAAGGCGGAGGTCGAGCTGGGAGGAGTGAACAGGACCCAGGGGGTCGGGATCTGCGAGACCTTGTCCGCCGGGAAGTCCTGGTGAAGAAGTTCCCCGAGCTCAGGGAGATCCTGAGCAATGATATCCGCTAGCACCCGAGTCAGGCCTTCGCCGGTCTCCTGATGCTGCTTCTCGGCTCGTTCCAGGCGCTGGGGGAACCACTCCTCTAGTGGGCTGTCCGGCACGACATTCAGGCGCTCGAGTAGGGAGTACACGAGGGGGGAGATCTCCCAGTTGCCTTGGTCCGGGACGATGGCGAGGGCCCACTCAGCGTTGACGACGACTTTGACCTGACGATAGAGGACCGGCAACCATTCGACGTTCCAGTTCTTCCCTCGCCCTCTCTGCCACCGGAACCAGCAAGGGCCACCCAGAAAGAGGTCCTCGACATCCTCACGTCGAACGCTCCTGGCCATCGATTCACTAACGAGAGCGTTCTCATTCAGCGGCCAGGGACCGGCGAGGTCGGCTGGCTCGAATGCCTTGAGTGATGACCACCGGTTCGAATCAGCTTTGCCCGCCGGAAGTGCGAAGAATGCCTCCTCGGCCCTTCGCGTTACTTCCTTGTGGAAGCGGATGACCTGAAGCCAGGGAATGTCCCGTCGGTTCTGCATGACTTTAGACGATCATCTCAGACAGTTTCGGTATTTCCCTAGAAGTTGAGATCGACGTCATCATGACAATGGGAGCAGACCCGACGAAAATCACAAGCGGTGCATTTGTCGGCTTCCGGAGTCGCCGGAAAGTGGCCTCTCCGAATGTTCGCGAGTCCAGTGCTGATCGCCGACACGGCCGCTTCGGTCGTTGCGGTGTCGGTAGCGACCTGGTGACGCGTTCCGTCGCGGAGCTCGTGCAGATATGCGGCCTCGACGTTGAGCCCCTCGCCGCGGCCGGCCGCGGTGTAGACGGCGAGCTGCTGCCGATACCGCTCGTCCCGGATCGTGTCGTGAGCGACCTTGTAGTCCACGATAGCCAGGGAGTCGACGCTCCCGTCCTCTTCGTCGAGAATTACGTCAGCACGCCCAGCGACGGTTCCGTCCGGCAGATGCAGCTCGAAAGGCCGCTCGACAGCCCAGACGCGCTGGAGGTCACTCGAATAGTCTGAGACGTAGTTGCCAACTAGTCGGGAGGCGGCCTGCTGCATTCGGTCGAACGCAGCCGTATCCGCGAACGGCAGGTAGAGCTCGACGGTGACCAGTTGCGCCAGCGCTGCAGAGTCAGGGACGGCACCGCTTTCTCTCGCCGTTTCTGCCACACGCCGCAGAACGTGGTGGATCGCCTTTCCATAACCCAGCTCGACGGCTAACTCCTGCTGGTAACCCAGGACTGACGCGAGACGGTAGCGATAACCGCACTCCTCGAAGAGGGCGACCTCCGAGAAGGAAGTGCTGAGCGCCGGCTGATAGTCGTCTTCGGTCTGTTTAGGAGGATCTGGAAGTGGTAGCGGATCGAGTCGCGGGGGATCGTCTCCAGCGACTTCGAGGAGGAAGGGAGAGGGCTTGAAACGGTTCTTCCTTCGCTCGAACGTTGAGAGATAGACGGCATCACGGGCTCGCGTCATCGCCACGTAGAAGAGACGTCGTTCTTCGGCGTCGCTTCCCTCGTAGCGGCTTCTCTTGGCTGGCGGGAAGAGGTTGTCGGGCAAAAGCCAGTCTTGCGCGCGGCCGCTCAGAGATGAAGGGAATCGGCGGCTGACAAGCGCGGGGATGAAGACGATCGGCCACTCGAGGCCCTTTGCCTGGTGGACGGTCAGTACATCTACGGCGTCGAGGTCGAGGGCCTGTTCGCCCTCGAAGTCTTCGTAGGCATCGCGAGCGTAGTGCAGAAGGTAGTTCGCGAGTGCTTGATAGTAGGGCTTGCCTCGATCACGGCCGGAGCGGAAAGTCCGGCGGCCGTTCTCGTCCTCCACGAAACGCGCTCGCCGGTTTACGTGCTCGAAGTCGGCCAGAACATTCGAGAAGCGCCCAAAGACGCCAAGGCGGGCTGAGCCATCCGGTGTGTCCGCATCGATTCCATGAGCCCCTAGGAAGTAGAGGAGCTTGTAGAAATCGCCTACAAGGCTGACCGATCTTGTGCCCCGAAGGCGATAGGTCCTCCAGTCTTCGAGGAACTTCTTGAGACCTGCGATAGGTTGGTCTTTGGTGAAGAATCGGTCGAGTGTCGTGACGATGTTGTCGAGATCCGCTGGTCGGGTCTCGCCGAAGCGCTCGTCCCGCCAGTCGCCGTCGACGAACCAAGCAAAGATCTCGCCGAAGATCGCGACCTCCGGTTGCAGCATTAGGCCCGTGCGGCCTGCGCAGTTGATCGGGATGCCGTGAGTGCCGAGAGCTTCGATCAGCGGTGGCGCCGAGGTGCGGACGGAGCGGTATAAGACGCCTACGTCGCGATAGTGATAGCCGAGTTCCTTCAAATGGAGGATTGTCTCGGCGATCACTCGCGCCTCGTCCTCTTCCGTCTCGGCGGACCAGGGGACGATCTCGTGAGCGCCGATGCTTCGTACCGGGTCCATGGCTTTGTCGAGTCGCCCGGAGATGCTCTGAGCGAAGGTGTTCGCGGCCGCGATGATCTGAGGCCGGGATCTCCGGTTGCTCTCTAGCTCTACTGTTGTGGCAGTTGGCCGCCGCTTCGTGAACTGGATGATGTTGCGAACGTCGGAGCCCCTCCACTGGTAGATCGACTGATCGTCATCCCCGACGACGGATAGCTCGACTGGATCCCGCGCGAGCAGTTCGATCAGGCGTTCCTGCGCCGGATTGATGTCCTGGTATTCATCGACCACGAGGTTTCGCAGGGGTCCGTGCACCCGCTCGAAGATGACGGGGTTCTCAAGAGCGTCGACCGCACACGAGATGATCAGCCCAAAGGTCAGAAAGTGGTACCGGTCAAGCATCTGCCGGTAATCGAAGTAGCACTCGCCAAGGGGTGTGCCATCGAGTTGCTCCAGGCTGATGAGCTCGTTCCCGATGACGTCCACATTCCGGATGAAGTCGCGGATTGGGGCCCAGTGCTTCTGGCCGAGACGCGAGAGTCCGAGGTGTCGGTGCTCCCGGCTCAGGAGTCCTGCATGGCGATGCTCGTCCAAGACATCGTAGTTACCGTATTGGGGCACATGGTCCTGGAGAATTCGGAAACAGTAGCTGTGGATGGTGCCCACAAACATTGGGCCTAGTCGGCCGAGGAATTCGGTCCCCTTGGCCTCTTCGACTCGCCTGACGATCCGTTCCTTGAGCTCGGAGGCGGCTTTCTCCGTGAAGGTGAACGCGACGATCGATGCCGGCTCAGCCCCCTCGGCGATCAGAGCGGCGACGCGCCGGGAGATGGACTCAGTCTTGCCGGAGCCGGCGCATGCAATGACCTGGAGCGGGCCGCCCCGGTGGTCGACCACTTGCTGCTGGGCAGTGGAGAGCTTGAAAGCCATGCGTTGATCGTCATCTCACAGGGTTGTTAAGACAGGATCTTACTCGCGGTCGGAGGTTGTGAGCCCCTCCGCCGCCGGCGGGCTCTCTACGACTTGAAGACTGGCTCGAGATACTTTTCCGCAGCCGTCGGCGCAGCGACTACTGGTTCACCGGACTACTGGAGCAGTTAGGGAAGACAGGAAGGACCTGTAAGGGCATTAGTTCCAGTGACTTAGTTGCCACTTGCGCGACCGATTCATCCCCTTGCCGCGACCGTTTCATCCCTCAAGCGCGACCGTTTCATCCCTCCTCGGGCCACCAGGGAGCGACCGATTCATCCCGAAAACGGCCGCGCTTTAGGCGTCCTTGTGGAAACCGAGGGGACCGCGAGAGGTGCCGGCTCTCAGATGCGGCCGGACGAAGTGCGGGGGAGGTGAGTCGGCGAGGGCTTGAGCAACAGGCCCTTCGCCTGCTCCGAGAGGCGCGCCGCTGGGTAGACGCGGAGGACGTCGGCTAGGTGAGCCAAGAACTTCTTCTTGAAGTCCCGCGGTCGGGCGTAGTTGGCGCCAAACTGGGCCTGGAGCGCCACCCAGGGGATGAGGCAGGGCTTCCGGAGGTAGCTCATCCGGTAGGTGAGCCACGAGTAGATGTCGAGGGCGAGCGGCGAGCCCTTGAGCGCTTTGAGCGCCCGGAGGTCGATCGGGACCGCGTGGGCGACGAGCTCGTCGTAGAACTCAGTGCTCAGGATAACGACGGAGTTCCAGAGGGGCTGTTGCTCCGGATCTCGCGGTGACCACCAGAGTTGGTGGCTGTGGGCGATGGTGTAGCCGACGCCGGCGGCGTGGCCTTCGGCCCCGTCGGAGTAACTGCAGCGGATCGTAGTGGAGAAGAGCCGGTGGAGCTGATCGCGAAGGCGTGAGGTCGTTCCCCGTTTGCCTGTCACGGGCGTCAGACCGAGCTTGTACATGAAACTCGAGAAGGTTGGTCCGAGCTCTATCTCGCGGTTGCGCGTTCGGACGGCCTCGGTCGAGAGCCAGGCGAGCGCGAGGCGCGGATAGGAGCCATAGGGTAGGCCTATCGAGGGCGGCGCGTTCATGTATAGGGTGAAGCGGCCGTTGACGCGTTCGAACTCGTGCGGGTTTGGACCCTTGTGGGGCCGGCTGTGCGGAAGGGTGGCCTGGACGAGGATGCGAGCCATGAAACCGAGCGCGCCGGCAGAGCGGGCTTCGTCGGCTTCGATGGCGAGGGCTTCTTGGGCGAGTTTCTGGGACTTGCTGCGGCGCGCCGGACGGGTGTTCCAAACGGTCCGCTCCAGGACCTCCCCGAGGCGATGCGGACAGTTGTCAGCACGCGTCAGAGCGAAAGCCTCAGGCGGCTAAGCTCATGTCCCTCAGTGAGTTAAAGGATTCGAGTTGGGCGAAAACGGTGTTCCAAATCTCTCCCGTTGGGGACACCAGCATGTCGTTGTAAATTACTGAAGCTAAAGGACTTATAGTGTTTCCGGTGCTCAGATAAGGGTGCCCTTACAGGAGTTCCTCGGAACCCCGTCCCCGCGGCGCAGAAAACCGGATTCCTACCCTGAGAGCCTGAAAAACGGGGTTCCAAGACTCTCCCGTTAGGGTGACCCAACGGGAGGTTCTTGGAACCCTCGGGTGGTGCGTCGCGCTAGGCGAGCGTGGGGCGCCCAATCGCCTTGACTCGGTTCTCAGGTATCTGAGCCCATGTCATCGGTAGCGCGAACGCTGTGTTCGGGCCTGACTGGGCGGTTACTGTTCCGGCGGTCACTCGTCGCTAGCGGTCGAGCTCTCGCCGATCCAGGTGTAGATCGTTGGCAGGACGACCAGGGTCAGCAGGGTCGAGGTTACCAGGCCGCCGATGACCACCGTCGCTAGAGGTCGCTGGACCTCGGCGCCGGCGGAGGTCGAGAGCGCCATGGGCACGAAGCCGAAGGAAGCCACCATGGCTGTCATCAGGACCGGCCGCAGGCGTTCCTCGCAGCCCCGACGGACGGCACTCTCGAGTGCCGCGCCCGCCGCTCGCAGGCGGCGGATGGCGGAGACCATGACGACGCCGTTCAAGACCGCGACTCCGAACAGGGCGATGAAGCCGACGCCCGCCGAGATGGAGAAGGGGATTCCGCGCAGCCAGAGGGCGAGGACGCCTCCGACGGCGGCGAGCGGCACGCCGGTGAAGACCACCAGGGCGCTGCGCACCGAACCGAACGTGGCGTAGAGGAGCGTGAAAATCGCCAGCAGCGCCAAGGGCACGACGATCATCAGCCGCTTGCGGCCACGCTCGAGCTGCTCGAAGGTTCCGCCCCAGGTGAGGTAGTAGCCGTCGGGTTTCTCGAGGGTGGTCTCGACGGCGGCTCGGGCTTCGGAGACGAACGACTCGAGGTCGCGTCCGCGGACGTTCGATTCGACGGTCAAGCGCCTTTGACCGAACTCGCGACTGATCTGGGCCGGGCCTTGCTCGAGCCGGAGCTCGGCGAGCTGGGCCAGGGGCACGGAGTGGCCGTCGGGATCGAGCACCGGCAGATTGCCGATGGTCGCGATGTCGGCGTCGATCGGTAGATTGAACTTGACGACGATGTCGTAGCGCCGCACGCCGTCCATCACCACGCCGACCGGGCGCCCCGCGCGGATCGCCTCGACCACACCAAGCACGTCCGCGACGGCAATGCCATATCGTGCCGCCTTGGCGTGATCGACCTCGATGCGCAGCACGGGCAGGCCCTGGACCTGTTCGGCCCGGACGTCGGCCGCGCCCGGAATCTCCCGAAGCGTCGCTGCGACCTGCCGGCCCAGGCGCTCCAGCGTGTCGAGGTCGTCGCCAAAGACGCTCACCGCGATGTCCGAGCGCACGCCGGCGATGAGCTCGTTGAAGCGCATCTCGATCGGCTGGGTGAACGAGTAGCCCATGCCCGGCACATTCTGATTCAGACGGTCCGCCATGGCGTCGATCAGCTCGGCTTTGGACCGGCCGCTCTGCCACTCGCTTTCGGGCTCCAGGATGACGAACACGTCCGAGAGCTCGATCCCCATGAGGTCGGTGGCGACCTCGGGAGAGCCGATCCGGGTGACCACGGTCTCCACCTCGTCGAACGAGCGCAGGGTTCGCTCGACGTCGAGTCCGGCGTCGATCGAGTGGCTCATCGACGAGCTCTGGAGGCGCAGGGTCTGGACGACGACGTCCCCCTCGTCGAGGGTCGGGAGAAACTCCCCGCCGAGGCGGAAGAAGAGGAGCGATGCGGCGAGGACGGCCATTGCCGCTCCCGACACCACCAGCCAGCGCGAGCGCAGCGCCAGGTCGAGCGTCGGTTTGTAGGCGCGGTGTACGAGGCGAAGAAACCAGGTCTCGTGCTCCGCGACCGGCTTACGCAGCAGCAGGGAGGCTGCGACCGGCATGAAGGTCAGCGCCAGGAAGAGCGAGCCGAAGAGGGCGAGAATGACGGTGATCGCCATGGGCCGGAACATCCGCCCCTCGGTGCCGGTCAGGGTCAGGATCGGCAGATAGACGATGATGATGATGCCGACCGCGAACGTCAGCGGCCGCCCGACTTCGAGCGCGGCCTCGCGCACCGCGGCCGTCCGGTTCCCTGTTCGTCCCTTGAGCCGGCGGACGATGTTCTCGATCATGACCACCGAGCCGTCGACGATCAGGCCGAAATCGACCGCGCCGAGGCTCATCAAATTGCCGCTGACGCCCAGGGTGACCATGCCCCCGAAGGCAAAGAGCATCGACAGCGGGATCGCGGCGGCTACGATCAGTCCGCCGCGCAGGCTCCCGAGCAGGAGCAGCAGAACGAGGACGACAAGCAGACCGCCTTCGACCAGGTTCTTGGTCACGGTCCAGATCGTCCGGCGCACGAGCTCGGTGCGGTCGTAGTAGGGACTGAGCGTGACCCCCTCGGGCAAATCCTTCTCGATCTCGGAGAGTCGCTCTTTGACCCGCTCGGTGACCTCCAGGGCGTTTTCTCCAGCCAGCATCTGGACCATGCCGATGACGGTCTCACCTATGCCGTCGCGGGTGGCCGCGCCGCGTCGGGGCATGCCGCCCGCCGCGACGGAGGCAACCTCCCGGACGCGAATCGGCGTGCCCTCGCGAACGGCGATGACCACCTGTTCGAGATCGGCCGTCGAACGGATCAGACCCTCGCCCCGGATCAGGAGCTGCTCGTCGTCGTGCTCGAGGTAGGCGCTTCCCGCCATCGCGTTATTGCGCTCGACCGCCTCGAACACCTGGGCCAGCGACACGCCGTGGGACAGGAGCTTGCCCGGCTCGACCCGCACCTGGAACTGCTTGGCCAGGCCGCCCCAGGCGTTGACTTCGACGACACCCGGCACCTGGCGCAGCCGGAAGGCGATCTGCCAGTCGAGGATGCTGCGCAGCTCCATGGGCGAGTAGCCGTCGCCCTCGAGGGTGAAATGGTAGACCTCGCCCAGACCGGTCGTCGGGGGGACCATCTCGGGCGAGCCCAGACCTGAGGGGATGTTGGCGCGGGCGTCGGGAAGCCGTTCCTGAACCAGTTGGCGAGCGAAGAACAGCGGCGTTTTGTCCTCGAAGACCACGGTGACCGAGGAGATTCCGTAGCGGGAGGTGGAACGCAGCTCGACAACATCGGGCAGTCCGCTCATCGCCGATTCGACCGGATAGGTCAGATACTGCTCGACCTCGAGCGGCCCCAGGGCTGGAGCTGAGGTCACGATCTGGACCTGGACGTTGGTGACGTCGGGTACGGCGTCGATGCTCAGTCGGTCGAGCGCGGCGAGCCCGCCGCCGATCAGAACGGCCACGAGCAGGACCACGAAGAGGCGGTTGTCGAGCGCCCAGTTGATGAGTTTGTGAGACATCAGTGATCGTGCCCTTCGAGACCGCCCTTGAGCAGCTCGGATTTGAGCGCGAAGGCGCCGG
The DNA here is from genome assembly GCA_024224155.1 of bacterium. Classification (NCBI taxonomy): domain Bacteria; species bacterium. Next base: position 4,668 of record JAAENP010000051.1, on the reverse strand, counting down.
CTACGGCGACGATCTCGCCTTCCTCCACGCCCTCGAGCACCTCGGCCCACTCGCTCCACCGACGCCCCAAGCGAACTTCGCGCCGCTCGAACGCTCCTTCCCCTTCCGAGACGAAAACGTAGTTGCGCTCGTCCATCCGGGCCAACGCGGAGAGCGGCACCGTCAGCGCGTTTGCTGCCATCGGCTGTTGGGCCCCGGTGTCGGCACCGCCACGGGCCGCAATCTCGGCGTAGACGAACATTCCAGGCTTCAACTTGCCCTCGGTGTTGTCGATCACGGCGCGAGCCGCGATCGTCCGGCTGTGGGGGTCGACGACGTCGGCGACGAAATCAATCCGGCCGCCGAAACGGTGCTCGGGGTGGGATTCGCACTCCAGGCTCACGGCCGATCCCTCCGAAACCGCGGGCAGGTCCTTCTCGAAGAGCTGCAGCATGAGCCACAGCTCGTCGAGCTCCGCCACCACGAAGAGCCGAGTGTCCGGGTCCACGATCTGGCCGGTCGATGCCGTGCGCTCGGTGACTTTGCCCGCGATCGGAGCCCGCACCGGGTAAGTGGTGGTGGGGCGGGCGGACGCGGCCGAGAGTTTCTCGATGTCTCGGCTGCTCAACCCGAGCAGATGGAGCGTCTGGGTCGCCGATTCGAGCTCGGCGCGAGCGGTCTGCCGCTCGCCCTCGCGGCGCAGGAGTTCGGCCCGGCTGATGGCCTCTCCCTCGAGCAGGATCCTGGCGCGCTCGACTTCGGCCTCCTGGACCCGCGACCTGGCGAGCGCCTGGCGGTACTTGGCCTGCGCCGCGCCGAGCGCGGGGCTGTCGATCCAGGCCAGCACCTGGCCGGCCGAGACGGTTGCCCCGTAGTCGGCGACCACCTGGGCGATCCTGCCGCCGATCCGAGCGGTGGCGATCGCCATGCGCTGCTCGTCGTAGCCGAGCCTGCCGGTCGCCTCGATCGTCGGCTCGACGGCGCGCCGGCCCACCGGCTCGAGGACGATCCCCGCGCTTTGAACAGCTTCTGGCGAGAGCGAGATCGTGGAGACTTCGTCGGCGTGTTCGGCCTCCTCGTGTTCATCGTGGTGAACCTCGGGCCCGCAGCCAGCCAGTAGGAGTGCCCCAAGAACCAAGTGGGCAGCCAAGAAGGTACCCAGGAGGGTCAATCGGTTAGTTGTTTTCATGGGAATCAACCTCGTCGAGTGAAAGTCCCAGAAGTCGCTCGATGTGCAATCGAGCGAGCGTGAGACGGGCTCGGGCCTCGACCTCGGTCAGACCGACCTCGAGCAAAGAGCGCTGAGCGTCGAGCAGGTCGAGCAGCGAGCTTTCCCCGTTTTCGTAGCTGAATTGGGCGATCTCGACGGCTCTGGCCGCCGAGTCGCGCCAACCGCCGTTGTAGAGCGCGAGTTGTTCCTCGGCCGCGCGGTAGGCGATGACCGCTTTCTCGAGTTCCAGTCCAAGGTCGAGCCGGCGGACATCGAGATCGGCACCGGCTTCCTGCAAACGGGCGTCGGCTGCCGCGACCTCCGCGCGGTTGCGGTTCCAGAGGGGCAGCCTGAAGGCGACGCCGGCCGAGGTCGCCTCCTTGTCGAGCTCCGACTCGCGGCCGACCGAGAGCTCGAGGTCCGGCAGCGCCGCCTTGCGCTGGGCCGCCAGCATCGCCTCCGCTTCGTCGGTGGCTGCCTGAGTGGCCTGAAGTTCCGGACTCGAGGATTCGAGACGGGCCAGCAGGGTCTCGACCATCGGCAGTGCGCGAGGAGCATCGAGCTCCCCAGTCAGTGCGAACTCGCGGCCCAGCGACCGATTGCAGACAACGTCGAGAGCCGCCCGAGCCGCGGCGAGGTCCTGGGCGAGCCCTCGGGACAGTTGGCGCCTGGCAAACCACTCTGTCCGGGCCTTGACGGCCGCGAGCGGAGCCGCCTCGCCGGCCTCGACCCGGCGCTCGGTGAGCTCCAGCAGGCGGCGCGCGATTCCCTCGCTCTCGACTCCGACCGCGGCCTTGCGCTCGGCGAGCAGGGCCACCGCCCAGAGTCTGCCGACTTCGTAGTCCAGGAGGGCTGCGAGCGCCTGCTGGTTGTATCGGGCTCGCTCAACGCCGGCCTCGGCGGAGCGGACTCGTTGGCGCCGATAACCGGGCAGCGGGATTCGTTGACTCACCTCCGCCCGCCACTCGGTGCCCGATTCGGAGCCTCCGTCGGCCTCGCCGGATTCGAGGCTGGCGACGGGGTCGTCGAAGACGCGCTCTTGCCTGAGCGCGGCCCTTGCGGCTTCGACCGCTGCTCGAGCCGACTCGAGAGTCGGGTGCTCGGCCCGGGCGGCGGCCCGGAGGTCGTCGAGGCCGTAGGTTTGCGCCCCGGCGGCCTGTCCGCACAGAACAACCGCCACCAAGGGCGCAATGGCCAGAATCTCGTATCGCTTAGTCACCAAGAACCTCCCTACTCCAAGAAACCTGGATCCCGCGCAAGGAATGCTGCGCGGGGCTCGCTTCTCGAGCGAGCACTGGTCAGACGGACCGGCTAGAGGTCAGGAGCGGGGAGGCTGGTAGATGCCCTGCGGCGCGGCTTGCAGCGGACGTTCCAGGTCGCGCCGCGCGATGGTCTCGCAGCGCTGGAACGGGGCTGTCGCGGGTGCCGCAGAGAATGCCCACGCGGAGTGCGCCATGCAACTCGAAAGGCAGCAGTGATCGCCGGAATCAAAGGGCGACGACTCGTCGCAGCGCCCGTCTTCGCAGCCTTCGCACGACCGACAGTCCTCGTGCGCGGGGGCGTCCGAAGAAGCTGCCATCCCAAGGGCCGGTAGCGCGGCGATCGCGAGAGCGCTCAAAACGAGCACCGCGGCCACACGCCGGCTTGCGATTGGACTCACGGACAAGAACATCACCGGGAAACTATCACGCGCGCTCCGTGCTGATCTCGAACCTGGCCTTCGGGGCGCGGCGAGCCGTCCGGCGGGGCAGATGGGTGGGCGAAGGCCTGAGCACGAGGCCAGCTTGCTTCTCTGAGAGGCGGGCTGCCGGATACACGCACAGCACGTCGGCTAGGTGGGTCAGGAACTTCCTCTTGAAGTCACGAGGCCGGCCGTAGTCGGCACCGAACTGAGTCTGCAGAGCCTCCCAAGGGATGACGCACGGCTTCCTGAGGTAGCTCATTCGGTAGGTGAGCCAGGAATAGATGTCGAGTGCAAGGGGCGAGCCCTTGAGTGCCTTGAGGGAGCGGAGGTCAATCGGCACGGCGTGGCCGACCAATTCGTCGTAGAACTCAGCGCTCAGAACGACAACCGAATTCCAGAGCGGCTGCTGATCCGGGTCTCGCGGTGACCACCAAAACTGGTGCTTGTGCGCGATGGTGTAGCCGACGCCGGCGGCATGCCCTTCGGCCTCGTCGGAGTAGCTGCAGCGGATTGTGGTGGAGAAGAGCCGGTGAAGCTGATCGCGGAGCCGCGACGTCGTTCCGCGCTTGCCAGTGATCGGTGTCAGTCCCAGCTTGTACATGCAGCTCGAGAAGGTCGGACCGAGCTCGATCTCGCGACTCCGGGTCCGGACCGCCTCGGTCGAGAGCCAGGCAAGCGCGAGCCGTGGGTAGGAGCCGTAGGGGAGTCCCACCGACGGCGGCGCATTCATGTAGAGAGTGAAACGCCCGTTGACGCGCTCGAACTCGTGCGGGTTTGGACCTTTGTGGGGCCGGCTGTGGGGGAGGGTGGCCTGGACGAGAATCCGAGCCATGAAGCCGAGGGCGCCGGCGGCGCGCGCCTCTTCGGCTTCGATCTCGAGCGCTTCTTGAGCGAGCTTCTGGGACTTGGTGCGGTGCCCAAGGGCGGGCGAGAGTCCCGCCTGTTCTCGATCGGCAGGGGTGTTCCAAACGGTCCGTTCCAGGACCTCCCCGAGGCGATGCGGACAGTTGTCAGCACGCGTCAGGGCGAAAGCCTCACGCGGCTAAGCTCATGTCCCTCAATGAGTTAAAGGATTCGAGTTGGGCGAAAACGGTGTTCCAAATCTCTCCCGTTGGGGACGCCAGCATTTCATTTTAACTTACTGAATCTAAAGGGCTTATAGTACTTCCAGTGCTCAGCTTGGGGCGCCCTTACGGGAGTTCCTCGAAACCCCGTCCCCGCGGCGCAGAAAAGCGGATTCCTACCCTGAGAGCCCGAAAAACGGTGTTCCAAGACTCTCCCGTTGGGGTGCCCTAACGGGGGTTCTTGGAACTCTCCCGCAGAGCGTTGCGCTAGGCCCCCGGTGATTGCCCGTGGCTGCCGAGATCCCTGGCGTGGGTTGCGGATCAGCGGTATGACGCGGCAAGGTCTACAAACAGGTCGAGGCTGAGAACCTGAGTGCCAAGGTACAGGCGGCCGAGCCGAGAGGATTGAGCGAGAGGGATAGCGTCTTGTGTCAGGATTCCAAGGTGCTACGAGCCGCGAACCCCACCCTCGACGAGGGACGGGCTTTTGCCCGCTACTTGGACAGTGCGGCCGAGGGCTTCTTTCGGTTCTGGCTCGGTCGCCGCGCGGTGGACATCATCGCCGCCGCATTCCTCGAGCCTAACCACGACCTCTCCTACCAGAACGTCACTTTCGCTGAGCGTAACGAGATCATCGTGGGAATGGCTTCAGGCTACACGGCTGAACAGCATCGTCGTTCCTCCGACCGACCTTTGAGGCGAGCGGCGGGTTTCAGTCCACGGATGAGGGT
>JAAENP010000050.1 GCA_024224155.1 bacterium | reverse complement strand
TTTGGTAATGGTGTCGCGGTACTTCTGATCATGGTTTTTCTGGCAGGATGTACAACAGGCTACAGAGCCGGCATGCATCCCCCTCTGAAATTAAAAAGAGAGCTAGATTCATTAAAACCTAATTCTCTTTCTCAAAAGGCGGCAAGATATACAATAAAAAAAGGCGATACCATTTGGAGGATAGCTCATAATCATGGTGTATTGCCTGACACAATTATAAAAGCCAATAAAATTAAAGATGTTGAGAACATAAAACCGGGGCAACTATTGATTATACCAAGAGGTGTAGTCGTTAAAAAGGACGTCTCCGAGCGGAAGGTGCCGGCCTATACTCATACTAAAAAGTTAAATGAACAATTTAAATGGCCTATACTCCAGGCACCCTGATTTTATTGCCTTTTTCTTCTATCTAAAGTCTGGACGTCTTTCAATCCCGAGATCCCTGCCCTGTCAGAGCGTCAACTCGATATGGGTATACGCGTCCCCTGGCAGATTCTGGTGACATCAGCAACAACCTCTATGGTCAGAACCCCTATACAAGCCGCACGGTTTTGCCACCGGTAAGAGACCCTGAAGGCAAACTGGAATGGGGAAGGACATGAGTCACAACAGAGCCGCCTCGCAAAGGACGCTGGGAATCGCTGCCCTTGCACTCCTGAGCCTCGCCGTCGTACCTGGAGTCGCGACGGCCCAAAATATCGGTGTATTTGTAACCAGTAATCCGAGCCCGGGCAGTTTCGGAGGGCTCTCCGGCGGCGACGGGTTCTGCAACGGCCAGGGCTTGCCGGCATTTCCCGGGAGCGGCCCCTGGGTGGCCTGGCTGTCTACCGATGGCAACGACGCCCGCGACAGGATCGCTCAACCCGGAGCTGGCGGAGCCTATGTGTTGGCGGCGTTGCCAACAACCGTAATTGCAGACAACCTGACGGATCTCACGGATGGAACCCTGGATCATCCGATCGAGCGGGACGAAAACGGAGTACTTGTTCTTAGCGGTAGTGTCTGGACGGGCACGAATGAAGATGGGACGGCGACAGGAATCGATTGCAGTGATTGGACTGATAGCACCGCTGCTTCGACCGCAACTGTCGGCTCGATTGTGACCGCCCTTCCCTCAGACTGGAGCAGGGTTGGAACCACCCCATGCAATTCAGTATCGAGGCTTTATTGTTTTGGGTCCCTACCGACGGTCCCCGCGATCCCGAGTCAGGGTTTGTACTTCTTGCTCGTTCTACTCCTCGCCGGTGGCGCGTATCTGTGCCGGCAGCGGCAGGCGGTCGGCTGACCTCGTCGCGGCGCCCACCCGCGCCACCTTCTGACGTACGCATACGACCGGGTGGGGTCTCGAGGCTTCCCCTTAAAGCCCGGGTCTGGCTCGCTCTCTAGCGCAGTTGGTGTCGGTCCCGGCCCTCGTTCCCAGGGGACCTGGGCAAGCACATGATCTATGGGACTAGATGAGGACCCGTCGGGTCCCTCAGAGGGGGGGCACTGGGCCTATCTCTCGATGGGCCCCGATCGCTATCGCAACCTGAACATGCAGAGGCTCTACTACACCAACGGCAATTGCACCGGCACCGAAGCGTGTCATGAGCTTCTGGGAAGACGTGGCCAAAGATGTTCGATTAGAGCCAGACGCCGCTCGTATGCGGGGCCGCCGACTGCTTGAGAAACTTCGGGTGTCGGACTGGGGGGAACTTAGTTCTTTCTTCAACGACACCGAAGACGTTGCCGGCAGAGATACCCAGGGTGGTAAAGCCTCGGACTTCTCTCGCGTGGCATTGAAATCGAAGCCCTAGCGCCTGATCGGCGCGACCTTCCCGTTCGTCTTCCCGTTCATTGCCGCCGCGATCTCGCCCGAGATTCTGTCGGCTGCCTGCTTCACGGGATCGGCGGCCAAGTGGGTGTAGCGCTGCGTTGTAGCGGCCTGCATGTGGACGAGTAGCTTCCCGATGATAGGAAGCGACAAACCCGCTCCAGCGCCGGTTAGACTTACCAAAACACTAAGGGAGGAACCGTCCATGACCGACGCTGAACTGTCCAACCGTCTCGAGCGCCTGGAAAGGGAAAACCGCTGGATGAGGCGGGTCGGTTTCGCCGTGGTTGTGGTCGCCATGGCAGTGGCTTTGATCGGAGCCGCGAAACCTGAAGAGATCCCCGAAATGATCGAAGCGCGTATGTTTCGCGTGATCGACGAGAAGGGCAGTCCCCGCGCCCAGATGGATGCTAACGGCCTCCGCTACGCCGACGAAAACGGCAAGACCCGCGCCCAGATGAACGCTGACGGCTTCGTCAACGTCGACGAGAACGGCAAGACCCGCGCCCAGATGAACGCTGACGGCTTCGTCAACGTCGACGAGAACGGCAAGCCCCGCGCCGCGATGACCGCTAACGGCCTCAGCTACGCCGACGAGAACGGCAAGACCCGCGCCCAGATGAACGCTGACGGCTTCGTCTACGCCGACGAAACCGGCAAGCACCGCGCCCAGTTTGGTGTCGTGGAGGTTGTTACTCCCAAGACGGGCGAGGAATCGCGTTACCCGGCTGGCATGGCTCTATTTGACGCCAATGGCAAAGTGATCTGGGAAGCGCCGAACTAGAGCCTCCAAATCCGCCGCCGGTCGCTCCCAAAAGCCGGAGCGCAGGGGCTCGGCTACCGCCTGATCGGCGCGACCTCTCCCTTCGCTTGTCCATTCAAGGCGGCTGCAATCTCGCCTGAGATCCGGTCGGCTGCCTGCCGCACCGGATCGGCCGCCAGGTGTTCGTAGAGTTGGGTCCCGCCCGTTCGGGTGGCGCGTCGTCCTTAATCACAAGCGTAACGTCAAACCTGCCTCGATAAGGCACACCTGGGAAAACCCAGCGCCGCAAAGCCACGGGTCCTCGCTTCCTTCGCGACGCTTCTCTCCGCACGAAGCTCGGCTGCGCGGAGCTGCGCCTGGAAGCGCTCGTGACAAAAGCTCAGGAAAGATAACTTCCAGAGGCTTGTGGGTGACCAAGTAGGTGACCGGAAATGGTCACTGCCTCTTAAGCGACTGTAAAAGAATAGGTTAGCCGACTGTTAAGACAGCCTCCGGAGCTGGCAATCTAGTACACGGCCGGGGTGGTTGCCGGGTCTCCCAACTGCCACCGTTGGTCTTACTGGCCAGGAAGATGGATTGCTGAGCCCCTCGAATCAACCTGAAAACTGCTCGCCACGGAACACCGAGCTTGACCACCAATTGACCAACACGCAACTCTTGACCGTGCTTCGAGCCTGGCCAGTCAACCACAAACTCTTTAGATGAAGGGTCTAGAGATGGTAGCCCACTCCATTCCTACTTGGAACCAGATCAATCAGTGGCTACGGGAGTTAACAGCTCTCCAACAGGGCAGCTACGCTACCGCGCCAGCATAGGCCAAGATGCCCCAGCGACTCAGGGCTTTCAGAGTCGGAACCGGTGGGTAGATGGATAAGAACCAGAGTCTTCTGCGAGGAATCCTCCCAGCCTGGACGCTCGGACCAGCTCCAGGGTCGCCTCACCATCCGCTATCATCGAGCGAGCTTCTACAGCCTTGCCTGCGGTCCTGGGCCGCTTTAGGGAGACCAACTCCGAACGACGCAAAGGAGGATCACGATGAGTCGACCGCTCGCAGTATTGGCCGTTATGGCACTGACTCTTACTGCAGGCTGTAACCCACAGCTTCCCGCCGACGAGGGGCTGCCCCATAATACGGCGTGGTCGATCAAAGCAGACTACACCGACGCCTGTAGCTGTCGGCCGACATGCCCCTGTCTCTTCGGGTCGCCTGCGACACTCGGGCACTGCGAGGGCGTCACTCTCGTCGAGATCGAGAGCGGCCACTACGGGGACGTCCGGCTGGACGGGGTCAAGGTGCTCGCCGTGTACCGCGGCGGCAACTGGATCAAGTTCTACGTCTCCGAGGAGGCAGACGAAGCACAAACCGAGGCGGCCGTGGAGCTGCTACCAACGTTCGAACAATTCTTCGCCAGCGACAACGTGCTGGAAGTCAAGAATGTGTCCATCTCAGTAGAGCGGACTACGGAACGGATGAATTTTTCGACGCCAAACACCACGGCCGAAATCGAGGTCATGAAGGGCAAGAACGGCAAGCCGATCAAGATCCAGAATCTCCCCTCGCCCGACTTCCCGGCCCCCCCCTACCTCGATCACACACAGTACCGAACCGTCATCCTGAGGCACGAGGCCGAGGACAAGCAGTTCGAGTACTCGGGGACCAACGGCTTCACGGCCAGGATCGAGGCGGTCGCCGCTGACGCCGAATGATTCGATAAACACTAGAGGCGGTCCAGCGGCTCCCCGAGTGGAGGGTGGTGGCCCTCATCTGGGCTCACACGGGATTCGTTCCCGAGGACTTCGAACCACGTGCGGGGCCTGGCGACCGCAATTCCGGACGTACTGTCAGAACGGAACGGAGCGGAAGGCTGGTACCCCACTCCATTCCTACTTGGAACCGGATTTACGCTTGCCTGCTGGACCTCAGCCAGCTACAACAGCAACTGGCCTCTCACCCGACGTCAGCTTAAGGGTTCCCTCGCTCCAAGCCGAATGGGAACGGTCAGGTGACTCCCTTGCCGGCTTGGAACCGGCGCTGACTGTCGACGTCTTCTAAGGCACAGTCTTCGACCATGCGCCGGTGTCGCCGGACTCGCGCCAACGGGCGGACCACTCATTCAAGTTGTGGCCCGGCGGGGCCACCGACATCGAGGATCTTCTCGAGTTCCGCGACGCTCGCTCGGTAGGTCTCCGGACGCACACCTTGCCGGGCACTTTGACGAGGTGTGGGCGCGCAGCCTCGGCACCGGGGGCGTAGATTTTGGGCCGCCTAGGTCGAACCCGCTCTGGGTCTCCGAGGTCTTGAACAGCACCGCCTCGAAGTCGAGCAGCTCATCGCTGGCGTGATGCGGTTGTCTTTCCCGCTTCGCAAGGAACGGTGCTGGCGGCAGAAGCTGTAACTTGACACGTCCGAGAAGTCGCCCTTATCAGACCGCCGGACGAGTCGGAGCTCGACAAAGAAAGCGTCCCGTAGGGCGCGCTTCGCCTAGCCCCGCCAGACTTCCAGCGGCTCTCGCTTTGCGATCCGTTCGAAATCGCGGTCGGTCGTGAGCACAGTCAGCGAGTGACGAAGAGCGAGCTGGGAGACGAGGGCATCGATCGTTCCGAGCTGAACACTTCGCCGGCGGCAACGATTGCGAAGCGCCGCAGCTTCGATGTGATCCTCTCGGTTCGGAACCAGGAAGGGCAACGCTCCGAAACGATCCACGATGGCGTCACGAGCCTTGGGCCCCAAGAAGCCCTGTAGGAGCTCCTGAAGGATGAGACCCGTCGTGCCCCGCACCGTTTTCCCTCAGCGAAACCGGCGGCTAGAAGTAGTGATTCAGTTTGCCGACTTCTTCCCTGAGTTTGTTGACCGTCGATCGGAGCTTGCTACGCTCTTCGGCTTCGAGGTTTGCAGCGTCGCGGCGGGCCTGGGCGATCAGCGGGGTAGCCTTATCCAGGCTCGCCTTCACTTTTTCGTAGGTGCTGCCGTCTTCTGCTGCAGCCGGCGAGGCACCGATTGCAAACATGAGAGGCGTAGCAAATGCGGCAGTCTGGCTGACTCGCCGTACGAACTCCCTCCGGCTTGGCAGTGCCTGCTTCTCAGTGCTCATCGCGCGCCTCCTCTGGTATGCGGGACCGATCGTGATCTGGGAACTGGCGTAGGTTACTCTATTCGGACGACGCCAACAAGTTGAGAAGCCGCCCGCCTTCGCCACTCGCGCCGTCAGGCGCTGCGAGCTCGAAGATCTCGGCTCGATCGAGCCAGGTAGCCAACGAGGCCGCTCCCGCTGATGACAGGGCGGTCCTGGCCTCGGGCGCGGTCAACAAAGCGTCGAGGGCCGCCGCGGGAGAGCCGAGGCGCAGCGTCGCTCGGCCGCCTGCGGCGGAGGCCAGCAGAACGAGGCGGCGTCCGCTCACGGGTGGCAGCTCGATCGGGGCGGTCTCCTCAAGACCACAGCCGCTCGTCGGGATGATCAAAAGCCCGCCCCGTCGACGGCCCAGAACGGTGAGCGGTGCGGCCTCTCTCGAACTCGGGTCGTCCGATTCCGACGAAGACTCGGCGTTGCGCTCGAAACCGGCGAGCAACCCGCGCTGGGCCCAAGCCACGAGAAGGTCCCAGACCTCCCCTGCGATGCTCGGCCCCGTCACCTCGACGACGGCCTCCGACAACTCGTCGATCAGCGATGCGGGCTCGATGCCTTCGGCCAGCCCGAGCCACACGGCCGCGGCCGATGCATTGAGCGCATAGAGCCGGTTCGGCGTGCAGTCGTAAACCACGAGCCCGTCGCCGAGGGGGGTGGCTTGGAGGTGCTCCGCAGGTCGCAGCGCGGGCTCGCTCGGTGCGATTCCCGCGCAAGCATCGCTCGCCAGCGCGCGATCGAGCGGGCGCAGGAGCGGCAAACAGGGGACGAAGCGGTCGCTGTCCGTGGTCGGCCAGAGCCGTTCCCATCCTCGTGCGCCGGCGAGCTCGTGCTCGGTTCGGACCCGCCACGAGGTCGGATCGGGGCCGATGTCGGGAACAGCGCCACGCCCCACGCCTACTAGCGACAGAAGATCTGTGACGATTCGATCCTTGGCGGTCACGATCTCTGTCGCCGCCCGATCGTAGGGGCCGACGCCGAGGGCCGGATTGACGTTGCACTCGATGATCCATGGTCTCAGATCCTCGTCGACGAGGACGTCGACGCCCAGGAGCAGGTAGCACCCGTCGAGCCGACAACGGACAGCACGGTTTTCCAGCAGAGCTTGCTCGCGGAGCGCGAGCAACATGCGCAGGATGGCTGCGCGGATCTCGCTGAAGAGCTTCTCGTCATCAATGCTCAGCTCTCGCAACTGATTTCGATAGCCATGGAGGTCGGTAGCCCGTGCGACCTCCTGGTGGCGATGCTGCAGTGACGCATTGGCGACGTGCACGAAACGGTCGTCGAGCGACGCCGGGTCGAGAGTGTAGGGCCGCGACGCCATCTTGCAGACCCCGTCAGTATGAAGGTAGCAAAGCAGAGGGTCGAGTGCGGTGATCAGCGGGAAAAAGCGCAGCCCGTACTTGAGCCCCGACAGTAGATGTGGCCGCGAGATGTACTCTTGGACCATCCATTTGTGGTCTCTTGGCACCGTGTCCGGTTCGCGGATCAACTCGATCTCTCGGCCCCCACCAAGCGCCTTGGGCTTGAGCAGCCAAAGCTGATCGGGATCGAGCTTCGCCTGAGCGCGCCAGGCTTTGTAGTCGTCTGGCATAGAGAAGCTATGCGGGTGGATTCTGCGAAAGATCTTGCCGGCGACTCGATCGCTTTCGACGATGTTGTCGTGCAGGTCGCTCTTGACGGAGAACGCGTCGAGGGCGGGAAAGCAGTTCACTCTCTGGCCGGGTGCCAGCGCGCGGAAGAAGTCGCCGCTCGGCACGACGCCATCCCAGTAGAAGTCCCAATCGTCTCCCTCGGTCTGTCGGTATCCGACCGACTGAAGGACTCGATGCAGAGTGGCCACCTCCGAGTCTGGCAACCTGGGATCTACAAAGTAGCGCATCGCCATCGTGCCCCCAGTTTAGCGGTGTGCGGCCGCGCTACCATGAGCAGATGTCGATCTCGCCGGTCGCGAGCCGCGCGGCTCCCGGTAGATCCGGCAAGCTCCTATAGGCGTGGGCGTCGCCCGAGCCGCGGACTTTCACTCATAGCGGAGAAGAAGCTCGAGTGCACTCTCTCACTCGATGCCAAACAACTCGTCCGTCGCGCATCCGAAATGACGCGAGAGCTTCAGCGCCAGCGGTAAACTCGGAACGTAGCGGCCGCTTAGCACCTGGCTTCTTAGCTCTGGCGCGAACTCCATTCGCTGATTTTCCTGTGGTGCGGTTCCGGGTTCTTCATGAGAACTGTCCGCTGTAATCACGTTCTCGACCCCCGGGCAGCAGATGGCACGAAGAGAACTCGTCGGAGTATTGGACGGTCTCACGGAGGCCGTCAACGTCGTCGATCCGCTGGACGGCTGGCCAGGGCTAGTTCAGGTCCAGCTGGACACTGGCTCCTGCCTTACCGCGGTACATCTAGGGCCCATTGGACTCACTCACCGTAACCGGGAACTCTCCGCCGATGCCGTGAGGTCCTCGGAAAAGACTGCAAGCTTACTGACCAGGAACTGCGACGCATTCGAGAACACCTGAGCGCCCTAGCCGAAGTCGTTGTCACCGAGTTTGAGCGACGAGGTCGGCTCTCGGAGAAACAGCCCCCGCTTGAGCGACGGTAAGACAAGAAAGGTCATGCCCCGCGCGCTCATTTACACCCGCGTCTCCTCCGAGCAGCAGGTCAAGAACTTCAGTCTGGACACCCAGATGAAGCGTTGCCGCCACTACTGCGAGACCAGGGGCATCGCGGTCGCGGGGACCTTCGTCGAGGAGGGGGAGAGCGCACGCACCACAGAGCGGACCGAGCTGAAGAAGTTGTTGGCTTACTGCCGTGAGAAGAAGGGCAGGATCGATTTCGTGGTCGTCTATGCGATCAACAGATTCGCCAGGGACGCCCAGCAGCACCTGGCGCTGAGAATCTGCCTGCATCACGGGGCGAGAAACGAAGGAGTGGTAGCGCGTACGGGATTCGAACCCGTGTTACCGGCGTGAGAGGCCGGCGTCCTAGACCCCTAGACGAACGCGCCTTCGTGGGAGCGGCAGGGTAGCAAAAACCAGCGATACGGCCAAGGGGGCTCAGAAAAACCAATCGGGAGGGGACACGAAGGAATCGTGTCCCCGACTACTCCTCCACGAAGAGAATCCGAACACCGTCGGGATCGTGGGTGCCGAAGATGGTGTTGCCAGCGGAGTCCTTACGCAGGCCGCCTGGAATGTTGCGATCGCGAAAAATCAGCTCCTTGTAGATATCCTCGGCAGAGGCCACGACCAGGGTAAGAACCATCGGCGCTTCGGGCGCGTGGTAGCCCGCGCTCGAGTCCTTGCCCTTTCCGCGAGCCAGACCGGTCACCTCGATCTGCGCCGAGCCCGCCTGGTAGACCGCGGAGCGGCCTTCGGGCGTATCACGGCTGGCCAAGCGGGGAAGCCCCAGAACCTCGCTGTAGAACTGACACGTGCGATCGAAGTCCTTGGCCTTGAGGGTAGGCCTGAATTCGCGAATTTCCATGTTCTGATGCCTCCTTGCGGCGGACTCGCCGACTCCCGAGTGGTATCCTCTACGCCGTCGTGCCGACCCGCCTGCGAGCCCTCACCGGCCTCCTCATCTTACTCGCCATTCCGCCCCTTGAAGCAGCCAATCCGGCTGCCGAGGACCGCTCGTTCGAAGTTCTCGAGACCGGCCTGGCGGTCGTCGAGCTGGGCACGCAGAGCCGGCCGCTCCCCTACTCTCACACCCTGGCCGGGCCGATGTTTGCCCTCCAGCCGCTGGTGGGCCTCCTCGGCGGCGAGCTCGACATCGGGCCGATGCAGCAGAAGCACGAGCTGCGGATGGGCGAAGCCGCTTTCCTCTTTGGTCCCGGCGCGGTGACCATGACCGAGAACGAAGAGATCGAGCTACTTTCCCAAGCGCCAGTTGCCGGCGACCGTGGCCTGCACGTGCCGTTGGATCTCCTGCAAACGCTCTACGGCAACCTCCTGGGATACGACTTCGACTGGCAGCCGACCGACCACCTGCTGAGGATCGAGCGGCAGCCGTTGCGCGAGCTTCCGGTGACCGTGGACGTGGTGAGGCTACGCGGCGTCACGACCCTGGTCTTCGAGTTCCCGGAGCGCCCACGCTACCACCTCAAGAAAAGCGCCCGCGAAATCGAGATCGAGCTGATCGGCGACCGGCTCGAGGAGACCTCGCAGACGCTTGCGTCGACCGGCGAGCTCGTTCGCGACATCCAGTTGACATCGGAGTCGATCCGAATCGAGCTCACCCGGCAGGCAACGACTCAGGACTACATTCTCGAGAATCCGTTCCGGATCGTTTTCGACGTTTTGCGCGACCGGTCCGGCGGTTCGACCCTCGTGCGAACCCAGCGTCCGCCGGTCCAGGCACAACGCCAAGGCGTCCGGACCGTGATCATCGACCCGGGGCACGGCGGTAGCGATCCGGGCGCCCATGGCGCGGGCGGCGCGGTCGAGAAAGAGCTGACCCTCGCGCTGGCCCGGCAGCTCGAGACCCGCCTGGAGCAAGCCTTAAACGTCCGGGTTGTGTTGACCCGATCCAGCGACATCGACATTTCGCTCGATTCGCGCTCGGCGCTCGCCAACCAATACAAGGGCGATCTGTTCATCTCGCTCCACATCAATGCCTCCCCGAACTCGTCGGCACGCGGCGCCGAGACGTATTTCTCGAGTTTCGAAGCCAGCGACGCGGAGGCCGGGCGTACGGCCTCGGTCGAGAACGCGAGCGTCCGCGACCCGCTCTACGACCTCCAACTCATGCTCTGGGACCTGGCTCAGAGCCGCTACCTGGGCCAGAGTCAGACCCTGGGCGGACTCATGCAGGCCGAGCTCAACGACGCCCTGGGCCTGCGCAACCGTGGAGTCAAGCAGGCCCCGTTCCGAGTGCTTCTGGGCGCCGCGATGCCCGCGGTGCTCGTAGAACTGGGATTCCTGAGCAACCCGAAAGAGGAGCAGAGGCTTCAAGACTCCGAGTATCGCGGCCAGCTGACCGACTCCCTGGTGCGCGCGGTCTCGCGCTATAAGGCACAGGTCGAGGGGTCTTCGGCTGAGCAGCTCGAGTTTTCCAGCCGATGAACCGCCGAAGAGCCTTGTTGCTGACGGCCGCCCTGGTCGCGGTCGGGATCGCGGGTCTCGGAATCGTCTGGTTGAAAACCGAGCCCTCACCGGCAGCCGCTACCGACCCCGGTGACACGGAACCCGTCCAATCATCGGCGGGCTCACAGGCCGCGGTCTACTTTCCGGCGACAAGTGGAATGCTCGAGCCCGAGCTGCGAACGATGCCGGCTGAGCTGCAGCCGACAGCCAGAAGACGCTGGCTCGCCGAGCAGCTGGTGGAGGGCCCGACGACCGAGGGTTTACGGCCTGCCTTGCCCAACGGTACGCAGGTCGCAAGCGTCTTTACGGCACCGGACGGCACGATCTACGTCGATTTCAAGATATCCGAAACGGTCGGCATGGGCTCGACCGAGGAAATGCTCGCGCTCTACAGCATCGTCAACACACTGCTCCTGGACGACGAGGCGGCGCGCTGGGCGGTGATCCTGATCAACGGCCGACAGCGCGACACCATCGCCGGCCACGTCGACACTTCGAGCCCGCTGGCCGCGCGGCCGGACCTCATCCGCGAGGCGGGATGAATCAAATCGGAGTGTTCGACTCTGGCGTTGGCGGTCTTACCGTCGTCAGGGCCCTCAAACGCCGGCTCCCGAACGAGTCGATTCTCTTTCTCGGCGATACCGCGCGCCTCCCCTACGGAATCAAGTCGCGAAAGACGATTGCTCGCTACACCCAGCGCAATGTCGAGTTTCTCGAGCGCCGCGGCGTCAAGGCCGTGGTGGTCGCCTGCAACACGGCGTCGGCGCTGGGTCTGTCCGAGGTCTCACCCAACGTGCCGCTGTGGGGCGTCGTCGAGCCGGGAGCCGCACGGGCCGCCCGGGTCTCGAAACGGTGCGTGGGCGTGCTCGGCACCGAATCGACGGTTCTTTCCGAGGCCTATCAGCAGGCGATACTCGAACACCGGCCCGAGCTCGAGGTGGTGAGCCAGGCCTGTCCATTGTTCGTGCCCCTGGTGGAAGAGGGCTGGCTCGAGGATCCCGTGACTCGCCAGGTCGCCCGACGCTACCTTCAGCCGCTGATCGAGCACGGTGTCGACACGGTGGTTCTCGGATGCACGCACTACCCCCTGCTCAAGCCGGTGCTTCGCGAGCTGTTCGACGACGCCGTCGAGCTGGTCGACTCGGCCGAGGTTGTCGCCGCTGAAATCGCAGACGCTCTGGCGCAGGCGGACGACTCGGAGGCTCAGCCCCGCCCGCGCGATCGATTCCTCGTAACCGACGCAGCCGACCGCTTCGAGCGGCTGGCCCATCGCATCCTCGCCGGTGATTGGGGCACCCTCGAGCTTACGGATCTCTGAGCCGGCTACGGCTAGAATGACTGCGTGCTGAACAAGAACCATCCTACGGCGCGCGCCCTCGGGCGCTCAGCAGCCGAGCTGCGGCCCGTCAAGATCACACTCGACGCAATGAAGTTCGCCGACGGCTCGGCCCTGATCGAAACCGGTGACACCCAAGTACTGGTCGCGGCGACTCTGGAGAATCGCGTACCGCCGTTCCTCGAGGGCAGCGGCAGCGGCTGGATTACCGCCGAATACGCCATGTTGCCGCGCGCGACGAGCCGGCGCTCGGCGCGCGAGGTCAAGCGCGGCCGGCAGTCGGGCCGGAGCGCCGAGATCCAGCGCTTGATCGGCCGGAGCCTTCGAGCCGCGTTCGATCTTCGCGCGATGCCCGAGACGACCCTGATTCTCGATTGCGACGTCCTGCAGGCCGATGGCGGAACTCGGACCGCGTCCATTACCGGCGCCTTCGTGGCCGCGGTCCGCGCTCTCGGCGAGGCGTTCCTGCGAGGCGACCTCAAACGCTGGCCGGTTCTCGACAACGTGGCGGCCACCTCGGTCGGGATCTTCGGCGGCGAGCTGCTTCTCGACCTCGACGCCAGCGAGGATCAGCAGGCCGAGGTCGACATGAACGTGGTCGGCACCGGCGCCGGCGCTCTGGTCGAAGTCCAGGGCACCGGCGAGCGCGGCACCTTCAGCCGAGCGCAGTTCGACAGCCTGTTGGATCTAGCGGTCGTCGGGATTCAGACCTTGGTCGAGCGGCAACAGAGCGCCCTGGCGCCGGTTCTCGAGCAGGTGGCAGCGCTCGAGCGCAAGGGGCCCCGACGCGAAGCCGCGCCCAAAGACGAAAAAGAGCTCTGGGGCAGACCCTAAAGAACCGTGCCGCTGAGGTCGACCTCGAGAAGCGGGCGCCGCTTGCTGGAGGTAGTGATCTGGACCTTGCCCTTGAAGGGCCCCTTGGCCATTTCCGGTTGCAGGGTCAGGACCACCTTGTAGACCTTGCCCGCCTCCACTTCTTCGATCTCGGCGTCGATGCCGGCCACGTCCGCGGTCGCGCCCGAAAGTGAGATCGTGGTGTTGGTCTGGTTCCGAACCTCGAGGGTCGTCGTGAACGGCGTCTCGAGCCGGCGACTCCCCAGCTCGGCTACGCGGGGTGTCACGCTGACTTCGGGCCGGACAAAGCCCGAGACCGGAATCTTGATCACCCGTTGCTTCGGATGATTGGTCTCGACTTCGATGAAATCCGCGAGCGGGCCGACAGGCGCGCCATTGCGGTCCAGCGATAGGCTCACCTCCCAACGCGAACCGGTCTCGGCCTCGCCGGTATCGAGTCGCCGGTAGCCCGCCTTCACGAACGGATACGGGGAGCGCACGCTCCGAATCTCCAGGTCCGGACCCTGGGCGGTCCAGAGCGTCTGGGTGCTCGATTCGGTTCCCGAGCCCTCGACCACGATGAAGCGGGCGTAGCCCGGCTGAACCTCCACCTGCGGCTGAATGACCGCCTTGATGACCAGGTTGATCCTCGGGTTGGAGCTGTCGCTGGTAAAGACGGTTACCGACTTGGCAATCGGTCCGGTGAAGTTCTCGGTCTTGACGACGGCGGCGATCTTCCCGGTAGCCCCGGCAGCGATGGACTTGTCGTACTTCGCGATCGTGCAACCGCAGGCGGGTTTGACCTCGCGCACCGTCAGGACGGCGTCGCCTTCATTGCGCAGCTCGAAGCTGTGTTCGATCTGCTCTCCCTTGGCAACGGTCCCGACGTCAACGATCGGTTCCCGAACCACGGCTTTGGCCGCCGCCGAAGCGCTCGAAGCGGTCACTGCCAGAAGCAGGCCGATCGAAACCACCAATTGTGCCGGCAAGAGTTCTCTACTCACGTTCTTCCTCCAGGTCCCTGACCCAAGGCCAATGCTATATTGCCTCGGCGTCGGGCGGGACACAATACGTAATCTGAGCTGACAGGCCGCACACTCTCGTCACCGAACCGAACCCGGTCACAAGAACGGTACTCTCTTTCATACCAGATTACGTATTGTGTCCCCGAAGTCCCCCCTCGACATCTACCTGATCGCCATCGGCGGCAGCGGCATGGCCCCCCTCGCCTGCCTGCTGCAGGAGGCCGGGCACTCGGTACGGGGCTCCGACGGCCCTCTCTACCCGCCCATGAGCACATTGCTCGAAGACTGCGGCATCGAACCGTTGCTCGGCTACGAGCCCGGGCACCTGGATCCTCGGCCCGACCTCGTGGTCGTCGGCAACGCGATTCCTCGAACCAACCCGGAAGCCCTGGCGGTAGAGGAGATCGGCATCGAGCGAATCTCCATGCCCGAGGCGCTCTACCGTTTCTTCCTGGCCAGGCGGCGCCCGCTTGTCGTCGCTGGCACCCACGGTAAGACTACGACGACCGCCCTGGCGGCATGGGTCTATCGAGCCACCGGCAACGATCCGGGCTTTCTGATCGGGGGCGTGCCCTTGAATCTAGAGCAGAGTTTCGCGAGCGGCTCGGGAGAACGATTTATCGTCGAGGGCGACGAATACAACGCCGCCTACTTCGATCGCGGCCCCAAGTTCTTTCACTACCGGCCCGAGACGTTGATCCTGACCAGCGTCGAGTACGATCACGCCGACCTTTACGAGACTCCGGAGGCGCTCGACGAGACCTATCGCCAGCTGGTGCGCTCGATGCCGAAGAACGGCCTCCTGATCGCCTACGGCGATTCGGCAGAGGTGCGCTCGGTCGCCGGGGAGTCTCCGTGTCGGACCGTCCTCTACGGTTTCGAGGAAGGCCGCGACGTGCGGGCGGCAAACGTTCGCGGCAACGAGCGCGGCACTCAATTCGAGATCCGCGTCCGGAGCGACCACACCGAGCACCGGATCGGCATCGAGCTTCCCCTCGGCGGACGACACAATCTGCTCAATGCCATGGCCGTGTTTGCAGCCGCGCATGCGGACTCGGTACCGGCGGCAGAGATCGCGGCGGCGCTCGCCGCATTCAAAGGCGTGCAACGACGGCAACAAGTGGTCGGCGAGGGCCGCGGCGTCCTCGTCGTCGACGACTTCGCTCACCACCCCACGGCGGTTCGCCTGACTCTGGAGGGTCTCCGCAGCCGGTACCCCGGCAAGAACCTGGTCGTGGCACTCGAGCCGCGCTCGCTCACCGCGGCGCGTCGGCTCTTTTTTGGCGACTATCTCGAAGCCCTCACATCGGCAGATAGGGTCTGGCTCGCGCCCGTGTTTCATGCCGGCCGCTTCTCCGACGACGAACGTCTCGACACCGCAGAGCTGGCCGCCGCGCTCGAAGAGCGTGGCACTCCGGCCACGGCATGCGACTCGATCACCGAGCTGCGACAGGGGGTCCTCGAGACGCTCCGTCCGGGCGACCTCTTCGTCACCATGTCATCGGGGAGCTTCGAGGGCTTGCCGCACGCGGTCGCGAAGGCACTGGCCTGAGCTTCTCCGGCCGCCTACCAGACCGGATCGTAGTCGCTCGACTCGAGGCTCCAGCGCGGCCCGGCAACGTGAACTCGCCGGGTCGGGCCGTCGGCGTCCACCAGATCTCGCTGAGCGTGAGTCCAGGCCAGGATGGAGCCCTTCAAGTTGAAGACGCGAAACCCGGCGGCCTGGAGCTTCTGCGCATACAGACCGCTCCGATGTCCGATCGTGCAGTAGATGACCAGCGTCTTGTCGGCGTAGGCGCTCGGGTCGCTCTCCAGCTCGGTGCTCGTGATCGAATCCGGAATCATGGACACCGCCTGCTCCGGGGCATTGCGCACGTCGACGAGCACCACTCTCGTGGTCTCTCGAAGCCGGTCGAGCTCCTCGACCGTGAGATCTCCGACTTCGGGAAATAGCCTCTTCGATCGAGCGTAGAGTTTCTCGATCTCGAGCTGCTTTTCGGTATCGGGCATCGAAGTGCCGGCATTCTAACCGCAATCGCTCGTCGCCCCGAAAGATGCGCGTAAGTCTGTAAGATACAGGCACTTTGGTTGTTGGTACCGGGCCGTTCTGCTAACATTCGCCGGGCTTTTTCCAGCGGCTCGAAGAGCCTCCCCTCATGATCTACCCCGGCAACGAGACCCTCGCAGAGGAGATTCGCGGTCGTATCTTGAATACGTTCCGCCAGACGCTGAAGCTCGCTGAAAACGGCGACCTGCGCGAGGCCGAGCTCGGTTGCGACTTCGTTCTTCGCCTGGATCCTCTGTTCGAGCCGGCCCGCCAACTGAACGAGCGCCTCCAGGCCGAGAACGGACCGGTTGCGGTAGCCGACCTCCGGGCGATCATTGGCGAAGGGGCCACGGCCGATTCGGATGCAGAGTCCGATCTGGTAAAGGAGGTCGACGCGGTTTTCGGGGAGCTCGACCCGGTCGTCCCCCCCGCGCCGGCTCCCGAGCCCGACGCCGACGCCGCGGTGCTCGACCTCGAAGCCGAGCCCTCGGCGCTGGACTCGGCGCTGGATCTGAGCTCGCTCGAAGAAGCTCCGGCCGAAGAGCCACCGGCGGCCCCGCCTGCACAACCGGCGCAGGCACCGCCGCCCCACTCCGACACCGAGCCCGTCGCAGAACTCGACAACGAGAGCGAGCAGCGCGTTCAGGATCTCCTCCACGAAGGCCAGCTTGCCTTCGACAGGGCCGAGTACCAATCCGCGATCGACGCCTGGTCACGGATCTTCCTGATAGATATCGACCACCCGGAAGCCAACCGACGGATCGATCTTGCTCGCAAGCTCAAGGCCGAAGTCGAACGGAAGCTCGAGGAGACCTTTCACGACGCCGTCACCAAGGTAGAGACCGGGCGCCTGGAAGAGGCGCGGCGCGGTTTCGAGGCCGTTCTCGAAATGATGCCCGGCCACCTGGCGGCCCAGGAGTACCTGGACCGGCTCGACGCGCCCGACTTCGCCGCGCCCGAACCGCCGACCGCGATGGAAGCGACCGGAGACGTCGAAGGCGGTCTCGACGACAGCCTCGCGAGCGAACGCGAGCTCCCCGCCGACATGGCCGGTGGGCTCGACCAGGCGACGGATCTCCCCCTGCCCGGCGAGGCTCAGCCCAGACCTGCCATCGGAGGCGTCGCCAAGGCCTCGAAACCAGTTCGCTCGCCGAATCAAACCTTTCGCACCCTCGGCGCGGCCGCGCTCGTCGTCATCGCCGTCGCCGGTTTCTTGCTCTACAAAAACTGGGACAGCTTCTTCCCCAACGCTTCCGACGCGGCAGTCCCGGTGCAGCTCGATCCGATCACACGCGCCAAGCGCACCCATGCGGAGGCCGGAGCGGCGATTGCCATTGCCCAGCTGCGCCGGCTCTCTCCGGGGCATCCGCAATACGCGGAGGCGCAGGCCCTGGTAGCTCAGTGGGAAGCCTCGCTGGATGCAAGCAAACCCAAGAACGACGCGCCCGAGCCCGAGGCCCTGGCGGCAAGAGACCGGCTCGTGGACGAGGCCCGAACCGCCTTCGGCGAGAAGCAGTTTCTCCTGGCGCAGGAGCTTCTGGAGCGCGGCGCATCGCAGGCCGCCCTGGATGACGCCGCTGAAGAAATGCTCGAAGAGACTCGAGACGAGCTCGCGCCGATGCAGGCGGAGATCGCGATGTTTCGCGACGGCGAATGGGAGATGGCGCTGCGCAACCTCTGGCGCATGCGGGAAAGCGACTTGGCCACTCCTGATGTCAGCCGATTGATGGTTGATTCCTATTTCAATCTGGGGGTGCGAGACCTTCAGCGGCAGGACCCTGGCGCTGCGATTCTCAGCTTCAGGGAAGCCGACGAACTGGCCGGCGGCGATGCCCAGATTGCTCGGTTGATCGAGTTCGCCGAGGTCTATCAGACCCGCTCGGAAGACCTTCTCTACCGGATCTTCGTCAAGTACCTACCTTTTCGGTGAGATGAAACGGTCGGCGCGCGGAGCGCACAACACGCCGATCGACCTGCCTCTCGACCCGGCGTCAAGGGCTTCGAGGGTGCCGGCGATCGAGCAGTCGCAGCCCGAGCTGCCACTCGAGCCCGCCACGGATCCGTCCGCCAGCCCCGAACCGCTCGCTGACTCCGAGGCACAACGGCCGGCAGCCAGAGCCGTCACCGGCGGCCGGCGATTGGCGGCAGGAGTCGTGGACCTCGCCGTGCACCTGGGCGCTTTCGCCACCGCCGTCGCCGGAAGCTGGTGGCTGGGGGTTCCTCCGAGCCGCTTGTCGTTGCTGCCACTGCTGCTCCTGATCGCCTGCTTTTCTTTCGTCTACCACGTTCTGCCGCTCACCTTCTGGGGACACACTCCGGGAATGGCGAGCGTCGGTCTCGTAGCCCGGACTACGGACGGCGGACCTCTCACGATCGACCAGGCCGTTCGGCGCTGGCTGGGCGCGTTGTTGAACGTTGCCAGTCTGGGATTGATCTTCTTCTTCAGCCAAGAGCGTTCGCTTTCCGACCGCCTCAGCAGATCGGAAATCCGGGGACACAATACGTAATGCTGCTCTAGGCGAAGTGGCCTCGAGACCAATGCCTCCCCTGCAGCATTACGTATTGTGTCCCCCGCGGCGGCTCCCGCGGCGGCGCAGAAACAGCGACGTCGCGATCGTGCCGTTAGCGACCGCCGTCGTCACGGCAAAGGCGGTGAGGCTTCCGAACCAGGGCAGTAGCGACACGACCCCGCCGAGCTGATAGAGCAAACCGGCGCGTTTGAGTGCGCTCGACGCCAACCCACCGACCGCAAAGAAGGAATGGCCGATCAGGAGCAGCCAGACCGCCGGCAGAAAATCGTACATTCGCTGCCAGACGAGAGCCGCGGTCAAGACGATCGCAATCAGTGACAGATTGCCCTGACCTCTAAACACCCAGCGGGTGATGTCCGATCGGACAGCCGCTCGGCGCGAGCGCCGCATGGCAAGCGCCTCGAACGCGCCACCGAAGAGAATCGCCAGCGACCACAGCAGCAGAACCGCGAGCGCCCCCCCGGCGCCAGCGACCGCGGCGGTCATGACCGCCGCAACCGGCAGAACGATGGCCCAACACACCCAGGGCCACGGTGAGCTCAGATAGCCCGAGGCCGCGCCGGCGAAGAGCGTCTGTACCTTGTCGAGATCGGAGGCTTCGCCCGAAAGGGGGTGGCGTGGACGCAGCGGGTCGTATTCGGACGGCATGGAATGGGATCACGGCCGAGGCGCTCCGGGGCCAGCCGCTGATCGAGATCCTACCGCTGAGTTGCGACTCGAAGCTGCATCCGGGCTCTCTCGATCGCCTTTTCACGCTCGAGCCTGGCGACCGGATCGCGGGCTTCCATCGCGCGC
The DNA here is from genome assembly GCA_024224155.1 of bacterium. NCBI lineage: Bacteria > bacterium. The sequence goes on along the minus strand of JAAENP010000050.1, from coordinate 91,544 downwards.
GCTTCCTTGAGAAGCCCTCCGATCTCGCTCGGATCGAGCTCCTCCGCCGGGCGGGCGTCCTCGGTCGGCACCGTCAACTCGTTGCCGGCCATCTCGGCGAAGCCGCCGTCGACGTAGAAGACCCTCAGACCGGTTTCGGTCTCCACCCGAAGCTTGCCGATCGCCAGCTTGCACACGAGCGGCGCGCGCCTTCGGAGCAGACCGATCTCACCGTCGTGAGCCGGCAGCGCAACGAAGCTCGCGTCGCACTCGAGCACGACCTTCTCCGGCGTCACCACCGAGCACCGGAAAGTCTTCGCGTCGGGAAAGGTCTTCGAATCGGCCATAACCCGGACTAGGCTTCCTTCGCCAGCTCCTCGGCTCGCGCCGCGGCATCCTCGATCGTACCGACATACATGAATGCTTGATCGGGAAGATGATCCCACTTACCGTCGCAGAGCTCCTCGAACGAGCGAATCGTGTCCTCGCGAGAAACGTACGCGCCCGGAATACCGATGAACTGTTCGGCGACAAAGAACGCTTGCGAGAGAAAGCGCTCGATCTTGCGGGCGCGCCGAACGATGAGCTTGTCGTCCTCGGACAGCTCGTCGACACCGAGAATCGCGATAATGTCCTGGAGGTCCTTGTAGCGCTGCAGAATCTGCTGGACCCGACGAGCCACCCGATAGTGCCGCTCGCCCAGAAACTCCGGGGCGACGATTCGGCTCGATGAGGCCAGCGGATCGACCGCGGGGTAGATGCCCTTCTCGGAGATACTCCGTTCGAGGTTCACGGTCGAGTCGAGGTGGGTGAATGCCGTCGCGGGGGCCGGATCGGTGTAGTCGTCCGCGGGAACGTAGATCGCCTGAATCGAGGTCACGGCCCCCTGCTTGGTCGAGGTGATGCGCTCCTGGAGCTCACCCATCTCGGTGCCCAGGGTCGGCTGGTAGCCGACCGCCGAGGGCATGCGGCCGAGAAGCGCCGAGACCTCGGAGCCGGCCTGCGAGAACCGGAAGATGTTGTCAATGAAGAGGAGCGTGTCGACACCGGTCTGGTCGCGGAAGTGCTCGGCCATGGTCAGCGCCGACAGCGCCACGCGCAGACGCGCGCCCGGGGGTTCGTTCATCTGGCCGAAGACCATCACCGTCTGGTCGATGACGCTCTTGCCGGTGTCACCGATCTGGGCTTCCTGCATCTCGAGCCAGAGGTCGTTACCCTCGCGGGTGCGCTCTCCGACTCCGGCAAAACACGAATAACCGCTATGGAAACGTGCCAGGCGGGCGATCAGCTCCTGGATGATGACCGTCTTGCCGACACCGGCGCCGCCGAACAGGCCCGCCTTGCCACCCCGAACCAGTGGACACAGCAGATCCATGACCTTGATGCCGGTCTCGAAGAGCTCGGTCTTGGAAGACAGATCGTCGAGCTCGGGAGGCTCGCGATGAATCGGCAATCTCTCGGTGATCTCGATCGGTCCCCGATCGTCGATGGGATCACCGACCAGATTGAAGACCCTTCCCAAGGTCTGCTCGCCCACCGGAACCTTGATCGGGCTCCCTGTATCGAGAATCTTGGATCCCCGCTTGACGCCATCGGTCGAGTCGAGCGCCACCGCCCGAATCCTGCCACCACCGAGGTGCTGAGCGACTTCGCACCACAGCATCTCGGGCTCTTCGTCGCCCATGACCGAGCGCTGGACCTCGAGGCGCAGAGCGTTGTAGATCTCCGGCAGGTTCTCTTCCGGAAAACGGGCATCGAGAACCGACCCGATGACCTGTGTGACTTCGCCGTAACTGCCTTCCGTCATAACTAAGCTTACCTTTGCGTTTATGGGGTCAGGCGAGCGCGTTGGCTCCACCGACAATGTCCAGCAGCTCCATCGTGATCTGCGTTTGCCGCGCACGGTTGTACTGCTGGGTAAGGTTCTTGATCATCTCGCCCGCGGCGTCGGTCGCGGCCTTCATGGCGACCATGCGCGCGATCTGCTCGCTCACGGCCGCGTCCATGAACATCTGAAAGAAGCGCACCCGAACCGTCGCCGGCAGGAGCTCGGCAAGGATCTCGGCTGCATTCGGGGAAAACTCGTACTCGACCTCGCGCTTTTTGGAACCGACCGGGATCTCGCCGCCGGTCTCGGAAACGCCACGCTCGAGCGGCAGAACCTGCTCGACCCTCGGCACCTGCTTGCCGACGGAGACGAACTTCATGTAGGCGATCGAAACCGAATCGATCTCGCCGGCGATAAATCGGCTCATCAGCTCGCTCGCCAAAGGCTCGACCTCATCAAAGCGCGGCGAATCGGAGATATCGGCAACCTCGCGGGCAACGGCCTGCCCCAGGAACCGAAAGTAGGAAGCACCCTTCTTACCGATCATGTGGACCTCGGTCTCGCTCCCCGCCTGCCTGCTCTCCTCGAGAAAGTGAAGCGCCGTGCGCAGCACATTGGCGTTGTACCCGCCGCAGAGGCCCCGGTTGCTCGAAAGCACAAGCAGCGTGTGTCGCCTGCTCTCGGTCGGCACTTGCATCAGCGGGTGGTCCACGCCCTCGGCCGCTCGCGCCAGCTTCTCGACCAGCTCGGCCAGCTTGTCCGTATAGGGCCGGCCGGCCACGGCCGCGTTATGCACCGACTGAAAGCGAGCCGTCGCAATCAGCTGCATCGTCCGCGTGATCTTGCGGATGTTGCGCGCTGCCTTGCGGCGCTTGACCAGTACTCTGCGATTCGCCATCGGTTAAGGAATCTAGCCCGCGAATTGGTTCTTGAAGTTGCGCATCAACCCGGTGATGTTCTCGCCGAGCTCGTCGGAAATGACGCTGGTTTCGCCGATCTCCTCAACCACTTCGGGGAACTCGTTTCGGATGTGCTTGAGCAGCTTGGACTCGAACTCGCCAACCTGGTCGACCGGTAGGTCATCCAACAAGCCCTTCGAACCCGCGAAGACGCTCAGAACCTGATCCTCGACCGAGTAGGGTCGATACTGAGGCTGCTTCAGGAGCTCGACCATACGTTCCCCCCGGTCGAGCTGGCGCTGGGTCGCCGCGTCGAGCTCGGTGCCGAGCTGAGCGAAAGCCTCGAGCTCCCGAAACGACGCGAGGTCCAAACGTAGCGTCGAGGCGATCTTCTTCATCGCCTTGATCTGGGCGTTACCGCCTACGCGGGAAACCGAGATTCCGACGTTGACCGCCGGTCGAACGCCGGCGAAGAAGAGATCCGGCTCGAGATAGATCTGGCCGTCGGTGATCGAGATGACATTGGTCGGGATATAGGCCGAAACCTCGCCCTCGAGCGTCTCGATGATCGGCAACGCGGTCATCGAGCCGCCGCTGTCCCGAAACTTGTGGATCCGGAGCTCGTCCTTGTCGTCGAGTGTCTCGAGCCAGGCCTCGGCACGCTCCAAACCCTCACCGCGATGGTAGATCCCCGAGACTTCGTCCGGCCGGACATCTTCGGGCGCCTCGAGGCCCTGCGGGTGGACCCGGGCGAGCGAACGGTCGATCGAGTCCTCGGGAGTGTCCTTGGGGACGATCGCATACTCGTTGCGCAGCTTGACCGCGCGCTCGAGCAGCCGCGAATGAAGATAGAAAACGTCTCCGGGATAGGCCTCCCGGCCGGGTGGCCGGCGCAGCAACAGAGACAGCTGGCGATAGGCCTGGGCCTGCTTGGAAAGATCGTCGTAGACGACGAGGGTGTGGCGGCCCTCGGTGTACATGAAGTACTCGGCCATCGCCGCTCCCGCGTACGGAGCGATGTACTGAAGCGGCGCCGGGTCCGAAGACCCCGCCGACACCACGATGGTGTAGTCGAGTGCGCCATGCTCCGCAAGCTTGTCGACGATGCCGACCACGGTCGATTCCTTCAAGCCGATCGCGACATAGATACAGACGATGCCGCTGTTCTTCTGGTTGAGGATCGTGTCGATCGCAATTGCGGTCTTGCCCGTCTTGCGATCGCCGATGATGAGCTCGCGCTGACCGCGGCCGATCGGGATCATCGAATCGACCGCCTTGATGCCGGTCTGAAGGGGCTCGTCCACCGGCTGGCGGCCGGCGATGCCGGGCGCCTTGTGCTCGAGCGGCCTTCGATCCGGAGTGTCGATATCGCCCTTGCCGTCGAGCGGGCGGCCGAGCGGGTCGACCACCCGACCGATCAGCGACTCGCCGCAAGGAATACTCAGGAGATTCCCGGTTCGCCGGACCTCGTCGCCCTCCTTGATGTCGAGATAGTTGCCGAAGATGACCACACCCACCGAGCTCTCTTCCAGGTTGAACACCTGGCCGAACTGGCCGTTCGAGAACTCGAGCTGCTCGCCGGCCATGGCGTTCGACAGGCCATAGACGCGGGCGATTCCGTCACCGATTTCGAGCACGCGACCCACTTCGTTGAGGTCCACCGCGCTTTGATAGTTCTGGATCTCCTCGGTCAGAACCGAGGCGATCTCGTCCACGTTGAATTTCATCTCGCTATCTCCACTCTGCTGGGCTTCTTGGTCTTCTTCGAACCGGGCTAGTCCACGATGGAATCCAGGCTCTGAATCTGCTCCGAGGCGCGTTCGAACAGGCGTCCCGCCATGGCGTCGAGCTCGCGGGCAACACTGCGGTCGAGCTTTCGATCGCCGGCCCTGAAGACCATGCCGCCAATGACCTCGGGGTCTTGGAGCTCGACCAACCGAACTTGGCCACCGGTCCACTTCTCGGCCACCTGCTGCGCTCGCTTTCTCTGCGCCGGCGACAGCGGCTCGGCCACGATGATGTCGACCTCGGTGATGCCCCGCATGGCCTCGAATTCTTGCCGGTAGCCTTCGATATAGGCGCGCAGCAGACTCAGCCGGCCCTTGCGGCCCATCACCTGGAGCGAGTTCACAACCAGGTCGCTGGCCTGATTTCGAAAGGCGGTTTCGAGCAGCTCACGCTTCACATCGACGTCCACCAGGGGCGACGACAGGGCGAGCTCGAACCTCGGGTCCCGATCCAGGAGCTCACCGAGCCCGGTCAACTCCTCGAGCACGGACTCCGACGCACCGGCCGTTTCGGCCAGCTGGAGCGTAGCTCCGGCATAGAGCCGAGCCACCGCCAGTTCGCGTTCGTCGAAGCCGCCGGACATCAGTTGGGGTCGAGTTGATCGAGCTCGTCGAGAGAGCGTGCGATCATCTTCTCTTTCTCGGCCGTCGAAAGCTCCTTGCGCAGAATGCGCGAGGCCATTTCGGTTGCCAGGCTGGCGCTCGAGGTATAGAGCTCTTTGATCGCGGTCTGCTTGGCGAGCTCGATCTCGCGCTTGGCGCGATCGAGTATCTTCTGGGACTCTTCCCGGGCTTCCTCTTCGATCCGCGCCTTAACCGCCTTGGCGTCACGTCGACCTTCCTCGACAAGCTCGGTAGCTTCGGCCCGGGCCTGGTTCAGTTGGCTGGTGTGTTCCTCGAGGCGTTTCTCGGCCTCTTCGCGATCCCGTTTCGCCTCGGCCAGGGAATCGTGAATGAACTGCTCACGCTTTTGCAGCGCGTCGAGCAGTGGCCCCCACGCGTACTTGCCCAGGACGACGAGCACCGCACCAAAGATGAGGAGGGTCCAGACGGCATTGCCCAGATTGCCGGAGAAAATGTTCTCTTCTCCGCCTCCGGCAGCAAACGCCGGGGTCGCTGCCCCGGCGGCTGCGATTGCGAGCAGCCACAATTGCGGTTTCATTCTCATGCTTCTCATGCGGCCGGCCGATCCCGGCCGGCCGTCCCGGTCGATGGTTATTTGGCGTTGACCGCCAGCATCGTGATGATCAGAGCAAAGAAGGTCGCGCCCTCGATCAATGCTGCGGTCAGAATCATCGGCGTGAAGATCTGCCCCGCAACCTCGGGTTGACGCGCCATCGACTCAACGGCGCTACCGCCGATCCGGCCGATACCCGCTGCGGCGCCCATGATCACCAGACCCGCGCCGATCGCGCCGCCCAGCTTGGCCGCACCCAGAGTGGTCAACATCGAGCCCCCGTCGGAGCCGCCTTCGGCCGCCATCGCCGGGGCCGCGGGAACGAACATGACCGCGAGGCCCATGACGATCATGACAAGCGCAAATTTCGACAATCGCTTCTGCATCTTTTCTCTCCAATTTTCCGTCGAGCGGGAATTGACGGGGGTTCGGATCGCCATCGCAGTCACGCCTTGCGGCCCTTTGTCCCGCGACTCGGGCATGGCGAGTATTCCCGATTAGTGAGCTGTAGCTTCCTCATGGTCGTCATGGTGAAAGACGACCGACATCCCGATGAACAACGTCGTCAGGAAGGTAAAGATGAACGCCTGTAGAAAGGCGACAAAGATCTCCAGAAGGCTGATGCCGACACTACCCAGAATCACCGGAATCGCGACGCCGAAGCCGGCGCCCGCGCTGACCGAGCCCGCGCTCAAGATGAAACCGAGAAGAACCGCCAGCACCAGGTGTCCGGCGAGCATATTGGCGAACAGCCGCACCGCCAGCGCGAACGTTTTGGCGAGCCAGCCGGCGATCTCGACGGGAACCAGAATCGGCGCCATCCACCACGGCCCCGGGCAGAAGTGCTTCAGAAAATCGACCTTCCCCAAACGAAGCCCATTGATGACAACCATCGCGAGCGTCACCACGGCCAGAGTGCCGGTCACCCAGATATTTCCCGTCGCCGTGCCGCCGATGTGAAGTCCGATGGCCAGCGGCGTGATCGCGCCGATCGGAATCATGCCGAGCAGATTCATGGCGAGCACGAAGAAAAACAACGACCAGACGTACTTGATGAAACGATCGGTGTGCTCGCCCAGGGTCGGCTCGGCGACTTCCTTGCGCAAGTACTGGCAGATCACCTCGATCACGCCCGCGAACCCCGTCGTCATCAGCCGATCCACGCCTTCCCCGGACTTACGCGAGCGCCGGAAGGCGAACGGTAGAAGAATGCAGAGCAGCAGCCCGGCCAGAATCGTCATCGCGATGTGGTCGCTGAACAGCGTCACCACACCCTCGGGCGTCAAGAGTCCCGCGTCGAGCTCCGTCTCGACGATGGGATGCTGAACAACGTGTTCGAGCGGATTCGTACCAGCCATGGCGCGGAAAAATCGAAGGTTTTTTGGTGGAAATCGGCGAACGTTTCCTCAGCTCGCGGCGCGAGTATAGCCACTTGTGACGAGTTTCACAATCTCCGAAAAACCCTGAGCGCAAAGGCGGTATCGACGATCAGAAACACCAGATAGCTGACCGCCAACCAGAGCAGGAAAGGCGCGACTTCGACCTCGCCGAGCAGGACCACCGCCACCGCCCCGATGCCGACCGCGCCCAGGCGCACCAACATGGCAGCAAGGAACCTGGAAACGCCCGCCGGGCCCGCGCTGGCAGCGGCGCCGGCGCCCGAGATCAGCGGCACGGCCCCCAGTATCGACCCCAGAAAAACGACGCCGCAGGCCCAGATCATCGATTCCCGGGCCCCGGGAGCCGCGTCACAGGTCAATAGGGTCCCGGCGACGAGCAAGACGACCGTTACCGCGATCGCGATTGCGGCGAAACGCAGCATCGGAATCACTCCGGATCGGGTCTCTCGCTGCCCTTGGCTCGGGCCTTGGCGCGGGCGTTGGCGCGGGCCTTCCGATCCGCGGCCTCGGCCGCGATCCGAGCGGTGCGCACGAAGTTGTAGAGCCCACCCACGACCCCGATTGCCGCGCAGATCAGGAGCGCCCGTGGCTCCGTCCCGAAACGGCGGTCGATCCACAGTCCCAGGAACGTGAACCCCGCGACCGCCGCGGCCAGCTCGAAGCCCATGCCCGCCATCGACATCGGTCGACGGCTCTTGCCGGATCTGGTCACTAGTAGATGATCCGCATTCGAGAACCGGAACCGCTCGGTACGACCGTAGCCGTGATCGTCGACTCCGCCTTCGCGGCGCTCAGCCCCGATTCCCCCGAACGTCGGACTGTCCACCCCTCGGACTCGAGCAGCGAGATCCAACTTGCGGTCAAGCTCGACGCCGACGACGGCGTCTCCAGAACCACAAAGCTCTGGCCGCCGCGGTCGACGCCCTGGTCCGCCACCGACGCTCCACCCGGAATCGGCAATTCCACAGGGAAACCGGGCGGAAGCACCAGACCGGACTCCACCCAGCGAGGACCGCGCCGATCTTCCTCGGTCGAAAGCTCGGAATCGATCGCGCCTCCCACGTCCTCGGTGGCCAGAGTCTCCGCGGCTCCGGAGTCGCCCGCCTCGGGCACACAGCCGATCGCCGCCAGAGCCAGCGAGCCGAACGCCAACATGAGGACAACCGCGGTGAAATGGACTCGCATCGCCATCGGAAACGCTAGCACAGGCCTGCTCACGGTCGGGGGTGCGGGAGTGGGGGCAGCCGCGGAAGCCGTCCCAGGATCCGGCGAAGATCCGACACCGAGGCGCGTCGAGCCGACTGGGCTCGGGACCGGTCCAGAAGCAGCGCGCTCAGGCCCGCACCTCGCGCTCCTTCGCAATCCTCGAGAATCCGATCGCCAACGTGAAGACAGGCTCGAGCAGGCACACCAAGGCGGTCCAGACAGGATTCGAAGATTGCCGGATGCGGCTTTTCGAAACCGACCTCGGCCGAGTATGCGAGCGCGTCAAATCCGGGTAGCTCGAGTCCATCGAGCAGCCCCGCAAGCCGATGATCCCAGTTGCTGATGACCCCCAGCAGATAACCCCGGGCGCGCAGCTCGGTGAGGACTTCACAGGCCTCCGGGAAGACCTCCCAGGATTCCGGCCGGCTGAAGCGCTCGAAGAGCTCGGCAGCGGCGAAAGCCGGCTCAGCCGGGCTTTCCAGGTATTCGAGAATCCGTGCGACGAAATCCGTCCACCAACCCCTGGCTTCGCTCCGTCCGGGTCCGAATCGATTCGCGAGAAAGCCGGCACTTCCGGCATTGGCTCGACAATCGAACTCCCGCCAGACGGTTCGGACCAATTCGCCGGCGCGGTCACTCGACACCTCGGCACCGTGCCGTGTCAGGATCTCCGAATAGATGGAGCCGAGCTCGGGACAGTGGAACAGAGTGCCGGTCGCATCGAAGGTGACGGCCCTGACCTGGAACGCTGCCTCGGAAACCGCTCGCATCGGCATGCTAGCCTGCATTATTCATGACGATTCGTTCATGATTGACGCAGGCTGAAGTCCTGATTCCCGTGTCGAACACCGATCTGCGCATTTTCGCAGCCGCGATTGCCTTGGCCGCCTGGCTCGTCCTCCTGTTCACTGGTTGGGCGTTCGGAGGACTCGTCCATACGCTACTCGTCGCGGCGCTCTTCCTGGTCCCGTGGCGAGCCGTACCGAGAAGCACCACGGAGATTGTCGATAGCTCTGAGCAAGCTGTAGGCAAGGGCGGTAATAGCCAGTCCGACTAGGAAGGCATGGACCGGAAAAAAGCCGCGCAGCTTGTAGAGAAACAACCCGGCCAGCGCTCCGACCAGCACGCAGATAGCGATGCGCCTTTTCATCCTTGAGCGCCCGCAACGCTGAACTCGAGGCTTCCTATTTGAGGGGAGGAGACCTCGACCCGGTCTCCCGCAGCCAGCGGACCAACCCCCGAAGGAGTTCCGGTAAGCACCAGATCGCCGGGCTCCAACGTCATACAGCTGCAAACGTAGCTCACCAGCTCGCCGAAGCTCCAGATCAAGTCGAGTGACCTGCCGTGCTGCCTCGGCCTACCGTTGACTCGAGTCACCAGCTCGAGCTCGTCCCAATCGGGATCGGTGACCAACCTCGGGCCCAGGGGACAGAACGTGTCGAAGGACTTGGCGCGCGCAAACGTCCGGTCGCGCTTCTGGAGATCGCGAGCGGTGACGTCGCACGCCAGCGTGACGCCGAGAACGCCCTCCAGCGCTTGCTTCGGCTCCACACGCTTGAGTCGGCGGCCGATCACCAGCGCGAACTCTCCCTCGAAGTCGACTCGCTCGCTCTGGCCCGGCAGAACCACCACCCCACCCGGTTCGAGTAACGAAGACGGGGCCTTCAAGAAGATCAGCGGCTTTTCCGGCACCGGATTGTCGAGCTCCAGGGCGTGGTCCCGGAAACCTCGCCCGATGCCGATGACCTTGGAAGGAAAGGCCGGCGCCGGCGCCATGCGTGCAAGGTAGGTCTCCACCGCCCGCTAACGATACCCCTTCTGGAGCAGCAGCCAGAGGAAGAACGGGCCGCCGACGATTGCGGTCAGCACGCCCACTGGCAGGTCGGCCGGTGCCAGAATGCGCCGAGCCAGGAGGTCACAGAGCGCCAGAAACGCGCCGCCGGCCAGAAATGCCCCGGGCAGCACCCAGGCATGGGCGAAGCCGACACCACGTCGCACCCAGTGCGGCACGATCAGGCCCACGAAGCCGATCGGCCCGGTTACCGCGACCAGGGCGCCGACCACCAGCGAGACCACGGCCACCACCGACATCCTGAGACGCCCGAGATCGACGCCCCGGCTCGCGGCCAGCTCTTCTCCGGTGGCGAGCTGATCGAGCTCCCGCCGCATCAGCAGCAGCGCCGCCGCACCGAGCAGGATCCACGGAGCCACCCAGAGCACCTCGCGGTATCCGACCACCGCCAGCCCGCCCATCATCCAGCGCACCATGCGGAAGGTGCGCGAGAAATCCGCCAGATACTGGACGAAGAGAATCAGGGCCGAGGATGTCAGCGCGACCGCGACACCGGCCAGGAGCAGAGTCGCGGTGGACCTCTTGCGCGCCACGAAGACGATCACCGAGCTGGCCGCGAGCGCGCCGCCGAAACTCGCGATCGGAACCACCGGAACTCCACCAAGACTGGCGGCCGCCACCAGCTGTTGCGCGAGCACGGCACCGAGCGCCGCGCCACCGGCGACGCCGAGGGTGTAGGGCTCGGCCAGCGGATTTCCGAACATTGTCTGAAAAGCCGCGCCACAGACCGCAAGGGCGCCGCCCGCCAGGAGCGCCAGGAGTAGGCGTGGAAGCCGAAGCTGCCAGACAACCCGTGAGGCCACCTCGTCGCCGGATGCGAGCGCCTCGAAGCCAACCTCGTGAGCCCCGACGAATGGGCCGAGCAGCAGGATCGCAACCCAGACCGCCGCCACCGACCACAGGAAGCCACGCTTCACTTCGACCGCCTCCCGAGCTCCGGAGCCGCCGATTCGGCATCGAGGTCGACGGCCACTACCGGGTGAGCCGGCGGCCCACCCAAGGGCCGCGAAAGATGAAACGGCGCGCCATAGAGGTCTTCGAGCAATGGCATGTCGAGCACTTCCACCGTCGATCCGGCGGCTGCGACCTCGCCGGCCGAGAGCGCCACCACGCGGTCGGCAAGCACATAGGCGAGGTTCAAGTCGTGGCTGGCGAACACCAGTGTCCGGCCCTCCTGGTGAGTGAGCTTATGGAGCAGACGCGCGATGCGCCGCTGGTGCCCGGGATCGAGGTAGGTAGTCGGCTCATCCAAGATCAGGCATTCGGTCTCCTGGGCGAGGGCCGCGGCGATGTAGACGCCCTGGCGCTCGCCGCCGGAAAGCTCGCTCATCGGTCGATCGGCGAGCTCGCTCGAGCCGACCACGTCCAGCGCTCTGGCGGCGGCCTCGAAGTCCCGAGCCTCGTAGCCCACCGACCAGCGCCCGCTGTGAGGATAGCGGCCGAGCAGAACGACATCGCGGACCGTCAGCGGAACTCTCGCCGGCCGGACCTGCGGAACATAGGCCAGCGAGCCGGCGAGCTGACGAGACGTCAACTCGGAGTAGGCGGTGCCCCGGAAGGTAAGACCGCCGCGACTGGGCTCGAGGACCTTGGCCAGCAAACGCAGCAAAGTTGTCTTGCCGGCCCCGTTGGTGCCCACGACCGCCACGCTCTCGCCCTCTCGGAGACTCACCTCCACGTCGTTCAGAATTGCGCGGTCCGCGACCTCGAAGCTGACTCGACCGGCGAGGAGCTCGGTCATGACGCCCTACCGGGGTCACACGAGACCAGAGCGGCCTCGAGATCGCGATAGAGCTCGGCCACTCTCGGTCCGGGCAGCAAGACGTGATTACCATCGACGATCTTGACGCATGGGGCGCTGTCACCCGCGACCTCGAGCCAGTCTCCGGTCCAGGCATCCTCGTCCTCGGGCGCGACCTCCTCCGGCTGCAGCTCGAGGACGACCTCCGGGGCCCGAATCACGGCCTCCTCGAAGCCGAGACGCGGATAGAGCTCCTCGCCGTCCGAAGCCGCGTTGGCGGCTCCGAGTCGCGACAGCAGCTCGCCGAGAAAGGTGCGCGGCCCGGCGGCGTAGATCTCCCCCGCGCGGCCCGGCTGACGGGCCACCGAGAGCAGAACCCTTGCTTGGAGCGGCTCGGCGCGTGGCTCCAGCCCCCGTCTCAAGTCCGCTATCAGCTCTTCGCCGCGCTCGGCCACGCCCGCACGCTCAGCGATCATGGCAATCGCCACGTCGACATCGGCAAGCGATTCGTGCGGCACGATCATGACCTCGACACCCAGCCGCTCGAGCGCCTGGGCGAGCTCGGCTTCGCTGGGCACGAGGATCGCCAGATCGGGCTCCAGGGTCGCGATGGTCTCGAATCGCGGATCGTAGAGGCCGCCGATTCGAGGCAGGTTCTCGACTTCGGGAGGCCAGTGGGCATAATTGCCGACCCCGACCACCCGCGCCCCCAGGTCGAGCGCGAAGAGAGTCTCGACGATCCCCGGCGCCACCGCGACCATTCGCCCGGGTACCGCCTCGTGCTTCAACTCGGGCTGCCGGCACGAAACCACGATCGGCGCGAGCACGAGCGCGAGCAGCAACAGTCTCATCGCCAGCGGACCGAGAAACCACCGACCAGACTCCTGGGAGCGGCCGGGAATCCGAGGGCCTCCTGATAGCTCTCGTCGAGGGTGTTCTCGAGTCGAGCGTAGGGCTGCCAGCGATCGAAAGCGCGCCACTCGACAGCCAGATCCATCCTAAAATAGCTCTCGTTGACGGCGCGCGCGAACGAGATCGGGTCGACATCGTCTCGGCTTCCCACGTAGATCGCGGTCGCGGAGAGGCTCGTTTTCCTTTGGCGCCGGCTCAGAACCACCGAGACCTTCTCGTCCGGCCGGCGCAGAAGCGCCAAGCCGGTGGTCTCGTCTTCGGCGTCGAGCAGGGTCGCCGAGCCGCGCACCGCGTAGCGGTTGCCCCGAAAGGCGAGGCGCGTCTCCAAACCACGGGTCCGAGCCTTGCCGACGTTGATATTGGTCAAGGTCGAAAAATCGAAATCGATCAGGTTGGTCAGCCGGTTGTCGAAGCCCACCAGCTCGAGCCGCCATCTGCCGATCTCCACCTCCGAGCCGAGCTCGAGGCTCTCGCTCTCCTCGGGCTCTAGGTCGGCGTTGCCGGAGAACTGGAAGAAGAGCTCGCCCAGCGAGGGCGCCCGAAAGCCCTCGCCATAGGACACCCGCACGCGTACGGTCTCCCCGATCGGCAGCAGCACTCCCGCACGCGGGGTCAGCCGGCTGCCATAGACGTCGGAATGATCGAAACGAGCTCCGACGTCGAGCGTGAAGGAATCGAACTTCTTCAACGCCTGACCGAACGTCGATCTGGTTTGCTGGCGGGCCCGATCCAGATTGACTCCGAAGATCGAGCGATCGCTGACTTCGAGCCACTCCATCTCGACGCCGAAGGCCAGCCAGGAGCCGGGTTCGAAGCGATAGGTCGCCTGGGAGCGCAGTCGATCCGCTTCGGACCGGGTGTCCGATTCGGTAAACCCGAAAACGTCCTCGGGATCTCGAAAGGAAGAGTCGAGGCTGACGCTCGAGAGCTGCGCGTCGAAACTCCAGCTGCCGGAGTCCCAGCGGAAGGGGACGGCGACCTGGCGCTCGCCCCAGTCGATGGTGCGCTCGGGCGAGGGCAGGCCGGACGACACCGGGATGCCGACCTTCGACTCGTTGACCCGAGTCAGAAGCCCGAGCGTTGCTCGCGAGCTCAAACTCCATTCCAAGCCGGCGACCAACTCCCCACCACGGTAGAAGTCGTTGGTCTCGAGGCCATCGCCTTCGCGGAAGTTGCCCGCTAGATCCAGTCGGGTGTTGCCGAGCTCGGCCCCCAGGCTCACCGCGGCACGCCCGTAGCCTCGCTCGCCCGCTTCCATCCGGAGCGCGCCTCCGTTCTGCCGGCCGCGCACAATCTGGACCACGCCCCCCAGGGCGTCGCTCCCGTGGAGTGCACTGAACGGTCCTCTCACGATCTCGACCCGGTCGACGCCTTCGGTGGGCAGGAAGGCCCAGTCGAATCCGCCGAAGTAGGGATTGTTGAGCTCGACGCCGTTCCACAGCACCAGGGTGTGATCGGACTCGGTGCCGCGCGAGAATATCGACGTCACCTTGCCCGCCGAGCCCGAGCGCACGACATGAACGCCGGTGGCCGTCGTCAGCAGATCGGCGATCGAAGTCGCCTGGCGAGCTTCGATCTCGTCGGCGTCGATAACCTCGACCGAGGCCGGCAGGTTCTCCTGGCTCTCTCCTTCGAGAGCGGCGGTTACGACCAGGACCTCCTGGATTACCTGAGCAGGGACACCTTGCGCCCAGGCCTTCGCCGTGCCGAACAGCAGGATCAGCGTTGCTAAGAGAAGTAGGGGTTGTCTGCGCAAGGCGAGTCTCCTCGAGCAGGGGCACCCGGAAAGAGGTTTGCGACTCTGTGCGCAGACATCCTTCCCCACGCCCCGGGGGAATCGGCTCGCCGTTTTCGAGCGAGCCCGGTCTTGTGCCGCGGTAGGTCTCCTGGCTCCCGGATCCTCCTACTCCCGAACCTTCCCCTGCGCGTGGCGTCGAGCCATCGCAGAGTGGCGTTCCCGGTTTCGTACCCGGCTACAGTGGCGGGGACCGCGTCGGCTTGGTACCGACTTCCCTGGAGCGGCATCGCACCCATGTGCGAGCGCTCGACCCTCGAACGGGTCACCACGGCACTTGAGTTGTCAAAAGACCCGCACTACGGGTCCACCGGACTCTACTACTAGCCTGGCCGATTCACCAGGGATTCGTAGCAAGGTGGTGCGAGTCTAGCGAACGCGGCCCTGCGTCGCTCCCAGAGGCGGCGTCGTCCGATTGGTGAAGCCGATCGGAATCCCGGTGGATTGGCTCGGCTCGACTACCAGGTCGTTGGAATAGACCGGCGCCGGCGGGGCCGAGTTTTGCTCGCGCATGAAGTTGATCAGCCGGGTGGTCGGATCGAGCTCGGCCCCGGGATCGGCTTGCGATTGCATCGAGGGCGGTATCCACCCAAGCGCGATGGTCTGGCTGTCGAGCACCGTGCCAAAGCCCTTGGACTCGGTGTCGGAGGCCACCGAAACGATCGCTTCCTTGGGCAGGAAGATCCAGTTGCCGAACTCGGTCAGGAGAAGAACCTGGTCCTCTCGCGTATCGCTTTGCTGAGGCTGATACCGGGTCACGAAGGTGGCGCCCGACGTCAGGGTCACCGTAAAGACATCGGCAACGACGGGGCCGGTAGCCATAAGGGCGAACAAGCTCGCAATCACTAGAAATCTGCGCATTGAAACCTCCAACCTCCTGAATTTCCCTTTGATCATAGCATTTGGCTGATCGCAGCAGTCTCCTCGGGCCTCTCCGGGCTGCCGAGTCGGTCCATTCTGCGCCGCAGCACCTCATTCTCGAAGGCCACCCCGACCTGAGCCGCCGCGAGCTCCAGAATCTCGATCTCCTCGATTTCTCTGCTCAGCCGGCCATTGTCGGTGTAGACCACAGAGTTGACCCTGTGGCTCCCGAGCACCGGGAAGAGCACGATCTGACCCGTGCGCGGCTTGCCGATCCGCTCGGCGAACTCCTCGGGGAGATCGGCGTTCTCGAACTTCAAGGACCGAGCCCGGCCGTCCGAAATGGCCTCGCACAGGGCGTTGCGAGAATTGAGTGGAATCTCGAGATGATGAGTCGCCTCAGCCAACGAGGTGCCGTCGGGACCACTGCCGAAGGCTCCGAGAGCCACCAGGCGCTCGCCTCGGACTACGAACATCACGGCTCGCTCGACCGATTCGGATATCACCTGCATCAAATTGAGCGCGACGGTGGCGGACAGGAGACCCGACCTCAAGTCGGCCACGACTCTGCGCAGCTTGGCAAAGCCCGCATTGGTCTCGAACTGCTCGTTGACGATACGGGCTCGCCCGCGCCGGCTCCGCAGAACACTGGCCAGGCAGGCATAGATCGCGTCACCATCCGGGGGCACCGAGGCCAGCGCGCCGGCCTCGTAGAGTCGAGCGGTCGAAGCCGGATTGCCGGCAATGGTCAGGATCGACGCATGCGTGCGGCCCCGGCAGTAGGACTCCAGGTCCGAGAACTCGATGGCGCCGTCGCGAAGGTCCAGGAGCACGACGGGTGGAGACTCGCCCGGCAACGTCAAGCCCGAATCCCAGAGTTTGACCTCGGCGATGGTCACCTCGTGTGCGGGAATCCGCTCGCGCAGCGCATCGATCAGCGAGCGGTCTCCGGTCACGACCTGAAAACGCGGCTTCGACTCCTGTTCGTCGCCGCCGAGCGGCTCGCTTCGGCTCCGCTGCCGCGTCTCTCCGGGCTGCTCTTCGCTCTCCTCGGAAACCAATCGCTCCAGGGCCATGTCGCTCTCGGGATGAGAAACCGCCGGGGACTTGACCACTTCGCTTGGTGGAGTCGTGTCTTCTTGGGTTTCGCCTTGCGCCTTGGCCCTCGCTCGATCGCGGTTCTTTTCGTCAAAGATCCGCAGCGCTTCCAGAACCACGATCTGAGTGTTCAGGTTGATGTCCGGGAGCACGTCGCCCGGGTAGACCGCGATGTCGTCCACGGGCCGCAGCTCATTGAGGGCGAACTCGAAATCGCCGGAGCTCCAGGTCACGAGATCGTAGATCGTGTGCTCGATCTGATCGGCAATCACCTCGCGCAACTGGTCCCTGGTCATCACCCCCATGCCCACGAGGACCTTTCCCAGAGAGACCTTGGGCACTTCTCGATCCTGCCTCGTCAGGGCTTCCATCAGGGTCGTTTCCTCGATGGCACCGTTCTCCAGGAGATAGTCACCGAGGCGCTTCGACTCCGGCGTCCAGGCGCTGATAATGCGCCCGCGATGGAAACCGACTTCGGCCCGACGATCGGCCGACACGATCGCCAGGGTCCCGCTCCGCCCACCCAAGTGAACAAACTGCATGACGTCTGCAACGGAAACGTCTTCGAGATTGCCCGAGATCGACATGACGAAACAGCCCGGTCAGCGAACCAGTTTGACCAGGTTCTCCAGAGTCTTGAGTTTGCGATCGGTGGCCGAGTACATTCTCGCGGCAAGCAGGGCGGATGCCGCGTGCGCGGCAAGAAGATCTAGGAGGTCGCGATCGTCGGGCGTGAAGGCACTCTTGTGATCGAAGAGCTTGAGCACGACGACCGCGCCGACGATCGCTCCCTGCACGGTCAGCGGCACCACCGCCAGCGCGTCCGATCCCTCTTCGATGTCCATTCGCAAGACGCCGTCTTGCAGGGTTCGATCGACCTGAGGATCGCCACCTAGATAGTAATCTCCGGCGAAGCGCTCGTCGTCGGTGTCGAGCCCCTGGGCCAGCGCGATCTCGCACTTGGCGTGGCCGTCGTCGCGCATAAGAAGCGCAAACTTCTCGGCCCCCACTAGCTCGCGCGAAATTTCGGCGATGGTCGTCGTCACCTCTTCGACGTCCAGCGTCGCGTGCAGCTGGTAGGTCGCAACGTAGAGGTTCATGAGCCGGCCGCGCTGGTTCTCGGTGTCCACGAGCCGGGTGGCCAGCTCGTCCATGTCCTGCTCGGCGGCAATCAGGTTGGCCTTGAGCTTGTCGACCTGGCCCGAAGCCTCCGGTTCGATCCATTGGGCTTGCGGGACGCGTTCCTGGAGAACGCCCAGGAGTTTTCCGGCGCGCTCCAGAGTTACCTGAAGCTCGGCAACGACGCTGTCGAGCTGGGGGTTCTCCGTGTTCGCCTCGGTCACGACTCTCACTAGTCGCTGACGCCACTCATCGTCATCTTGGAAACGACCTCGAGCACGCTCTCGCCTCGGAAGGGTTTCGTTATGTATTCGCTCGCCCCCATATCGATCGCCCGCTGAGTGTCTTCTTCCTTGCCCTCGGTCGAAACCACCACGACCGGAATCTCGGACAGCGCCTGGTTGCGTTTGATCTCGTCGAGGAACTCGAGTCCGTTCATCCGCGGCATGTTGATGTCCAGCAGAATGAGATTCACATCCGGGTGCTCCGCCAGTCTCTGGAGGCCTTCGACTCCGTCGACCGCATGAACCAATTCATGCCCGCGCAGCATGACGTCGAACATCTTGTGGATCAGCTTGGAATCGTCGACGATCAGGATCTTTCTACTGCGCACGGTTGGGTTCCTTTCGTCAGTCCACACTTCCCTGATGACTGGTCATGGATCGTACAGCTCACGGCTTGAACATGATGCGAAGGATTTCACACGTAGATAAGCGCGTTTAGACCCATTCCTGTGTGGCGTTGTACATAGACAGTGCATGGGCTTGTTTCGGTCTAATAGAGCCTAGCCGTCTTTTGCGGTTTTGGGCAGTGACGAATGGTCAACGAAGAGCTAAGAGAGCTTCTGGACGACTTCCTTCTCGAAGCGGAAGAGCGTCTCACTCGCGTTGAAGTTTCCCTGTTGGCAGCGGCAGACGCGACACCTGAAGCGCGCGAGCTTTCGTTCCGTGAGGTGCGCCGAGAGCTGCACACGCTTAAGGGCAACTCCGGAATGATGGGCTTCGCAGGTCTCCAGGCTTTGGCCCACGAGCTCGAAGACCTCGTCGACGATCTCGACCCCGACAATCCGGACCTGGCCCCCCTCTTGGCCGGACTCGATCGTTTCAAAACCGACTTGGGCGACGCCACGCACCCGGCCAAGCCGCAGGCCGAGACGCCCGTGGAGCGCAAGCACGACCGCCGCGAGGGAAGCACCCGTGTTCGGCTCGACCTCCTCAACCGGCTGCTCGAGACTTCGACCCGCCTGGTGGTGGCCCGCAACACGTTGAGCGATCGCATCCAGATCGGGCTTTCCCTGGACCCGGAGGAGCCGGATTTCGCCGATCGAGCCAAAGAGAGCTGGCTGGAAGCCGAGGAGACGCGAATCAAACTGGACCAGGTTCTCGAGCTCCTCCAAGAGCAGATCCGAAGCCTTCGGACCATTCCACTGAAATCGGTTTTCACGCGGCTCCAGCGCCTGGTTCACGACGAGAGCGCCAAAGCGGGCAAAGAAGTTCGCTTTGAGACCCGTGGCGGTGAGACGCCGTTGGACAGCGCGTTGACCGAGCTCGCCACGGACGCGCTCGGACACCTCATGCGCAATTGCATTGTCCACGGGATCGAGACTCCCGAAGACCGTGAGCGGTGCGGCAAGTCTCGAGTCGGCACGCTCTTTGTCGAAGCCTCGCTGCGCGCCGGCAACGTCGAGATCGAGGTGTTCGACGACGGCGCCGGGATCGACGAGGCAGCCCTTCGCCGAGCCGCCGAGAGGGCGGGAATTCGAGAGGCCGAGACGGCTGATCTGCATGCCTTGCTGTTTCACCCCGGCTTGTCGACGCGTCGAGAGGCCGATCAGAGCGCCGGACGCGGAATAGGGCTTTCGGCGGTTCTGGCCTCGGTTCATCGCCACAGCGGCACCATCGAGGTCGACACCTCGCTCGGACTCGGCACTCGCTTCTGCCTACGGCTGCCGCTGACCGTGGCGATCACCGACGCCCTGATCGTCTCCTCGGGCGGCGATCGATTCGCGATTCCGATCACCGCCGTCAGGGAGACCGGGAGTCGGCCCACTCTCGACTCGGAAGAGGCCGTCGATCTCAAGCACTTCCTCGATCTGCCACTCGGGTCCGGCAAAGCCGACTTCTTCGTGACGGTCGAATCCGAAGGACGCCAACGCAGCGTCCTGGTCGACGAGCTCGGCAGCCTTCAGCGCATTGTCGTCAACCCGCTCGATGAGATCTTCGGCAGGCCCAAGGGCATTGCGGGCTCGACGGTGCTCGGCGATGGCCGGGTCATCTTGATTCTCGATCCAACGCAGCTCGCTGTCGGATCCTCCGAAGCCGAAGACCGATCCATGACCAGCACCGGAGAAGCCCCGTGAGCCCGACCAAGCCAACCGACGCCTTAGGCAACGAGCGCAGAGGCCAAGACGACGCCTCTCAGGCGATCCTGGCTTTCGCCGATCGCCTGAGATCCTCGAGGACCGTCCAGCCCGAGCAGCGGATGACCTTCGAAAGCTGGGTGGCTTTCAAAGTGTCCTCCCGCACCATGGCACTTCCGGTCAGCCACGTACGAGAGATCTTGCGGCTCACGGAGCTCACCGGAGTCCCGAACGCCCCCAGGCAGGTGGCCGGTGTAATGAACCTACGCGGCCATGTCCTGCCGGTAATCGACACCCATGCGTTGCTCGGCCTGCGGCATCAGCTCGCAACCGATTCGAGCCGCATTCTGGTTTTTCTTCTGGACAACCGCGCCGTCGGACTCATCGTCGACGACGTGACCGGGCTCGAGAAACTTCCGGCCGAGCTCTTCCAGAGCGTCACCGACAACGAGCCGTTGGCGCAGTTGGCCCGGGGCCACTTCGCGCACGGCGACCAAGAACCTCTGCTCCTCCTGGAACCGGCGCGACTGCTTGCCGGGAACAACCTGGCCTTCAACTAGCTGGAGATTTGCCATGTTTCGCAAAGTAAGCATTCGAGCCCGGATCGTCTTCCTGCCGCTGCTGGCCGGCCTCGCCTTTCTGGCGCTGTTCCTGCTCGTTCGCCAGAGCGGCGATCGCTACAACAGCTTGATGGGAGAAATCGAGGGCGGCTACTTCCCCGCGCTCAGCTTGAGTCACGATCTCGCACAATCGCTGGGGTCGGTTCAACGTGCTTTCGACGAAGCTGGCGTTTCCGGCAGCACCGAGTCGCTCGACACCGCCGAAGCGCTGCGCAAGAGCTTTCTGGCACGAGTCACCTCCGGCACGGGCAACGTGACCCTCGACAATGATCTTCTTACGGCCGTCCGCCGGGAGTTCCAAACCTATTATGAAACCGGGCTCGAGGCGACGCTGACCCTTATTCAGAACGGTCCCACCGAAGACAGCCTGCCACAGCTCGAAGCGACTTCCAAAGCCTACCAACGTGTCGAGACCCGACTCGACCGGCTCGGGGCCAACCAGTCGCGCGAGCTCCACGCCGCTCTGACGACCGCACGCCAGCAGGGCCTCGACACCACCATCCGGCTCTCGCTACTTCTGGGTGGGGCGCTCATCGTGCTGTTCGCGCTCTCGTACTTCATCGTTCAGTCGGTGACCAAGCCCCTCTCACGGGCCCTGCGCGCGGCCGACGCCATGGCACAGGGTGATGTCGAAACCGACATCAGCGTCGACTCCAACGACGAAGTTGGGCAGTTCATGCGCTCGCTTCAGGAGACCGTCCTCTACCTTCGAGAGATGGCCGGGGCAGCGAATCGAATCGCAAAAGGCGAGTTCTCGGTCCGGGTCGAGCCCAGGTCACAGAAGGACAGCTTCGGCAGGGCCTTCCAGACCATGGCCTCCAACCTCCAGGAGATGATCGGCAATCTCAAAACCTCCTCGGAGCAGGTCCTGAGCGCCGCCGACCAGATCTCGGTATCGGCGGTGCAGATCAGCGAGGGCGCCGAGAGCCAATCCTCAGCCACCGAGCAGACCTCTTCCACGATGGTCGAGATCGCCGCCCAGATCGATACGGTCGGCCAATCCATCCAGTCCCTGGCGAGCAACGTCGAGGAGACGTCCTCTTCGATTCAGGAGATGAGCGTGACCTCCGACGAGGTCGCGAGTCACTCGGAAGGACTTCTGTCCGCGGTGGAGGAAACCTCGGCCACCATCGAGGAGATGACGGCTTCGATTCAGTCGATCGCCAACAAGGTCGATTTCGTCGATCGGGTCTCGCGCGAATCAGCCGAGGCCGCTCAACTGGGAGGCACCCGTTTGTCCGAGGTCATCGGTGGCATCGAGGCCTCGACCGGTGACATCGGCAAGATCGTCCGGATCATCGAGGAGATCGCGGATCAGACCAATCTACTGGCCTTGAACGCCGCCATCGAAGCTGCGCGCGCCGGCGACGCGGGCCGCGGCTTCGGGGTGGTTGCCGACGAGGTCAAGCGACTCGCCGAGAAGTCGGTCGACTCGACTCGCGACATCGCCCGCTTTGTAGAGAACGTGCAAAAGGACACCCAGGAGGCGGTCCAACTGATTCACAGCGTACTTGACGAGATCGTCGAATCGGTGACCAAGACTCGCGGTCTGGTCAGCGAAGTCTCGGTCGCGACCCAGGAGCAGCGCGGCGGCGCCGCCCAGATTCTCGAGACTTCGCGCAACATGCAAGACATCACCCGCCAGGTCGCCTATGCGGCAAAGGAGCAGGCCCAGGGAGCCCGCGACGTTCTGAGCGCGGTCGAGAACATGAACGAAATGACCCAGCAGGTCGCTCATTCCGGCTCCGAGCAGAAGCGCGGCGGCGACATGGTGGTCAAAGCCGTCGACCACATCGCGTCGATTGCTCGATCCAACGTCGTCACCAGCGAGCAGCTCTCTCTGGCCACCGTCAGCCTGGCCGATCAAGCGACTCGATTGCAGGAGATCGCCGGTGGGTTCGCGGTCTAGGAGAACACTCTGAGCGTGCAAGCCAATCCGTCCATCGACGAATCCTGGGACTTCTGTATCCAGGAGCTCGAAGCGCTACCGTCAAGGCCGATCGAAGAGCGGGTCGAAGTTGTCGAGCGGCTGATCCGCAATCCGCTTCCCGGCATCCGGGAGCAAGCCCTGCGGGTTGGCATCGCCGTCCTCTCAGACGACGTTCTGGTCGACTATCTGCGCAGCGATGCCGACGCCGTCGCTCGCAATGCCGGTCTCGAGATTCTCAAGAAGAAGGGCGGCCAGAGCCTGCCGCTGGCGATCGAGCTGCTCAAGGACGCCGATCCGGACGTGACCCTGCAGGCGATTCTCATCGTCGATCACATCGGTGACCCGCGCGCGCTCGAGCCGTTGCGCTCGGTTCTGCGCCACGAGGACCCCAATATCGTCCAAGCGGCAATGGTCGCCATCGGCCACCTCGGAGACCGCCGGGTGATTCCGGATCTGCTGCCCTTTCTCACCGAAGACCTGTGGCTGCAGATGGCGGCGATCCAGGCGCTCGGCGACCTGCGCAGTGCGGAGGCGATTCCACCCATCGCCGCCCTCTTGAGCGACCTCATGGTCGGGTCCACCGCCGCCGAAGCCATCGCCCAGATCGGCGGCCAGCAGGCATTCGACGTTCTTTCCAAGCATTGGCTGTCTTTTCGCGAGACTCTCGACCCCGAGAATACCCTCGGGCTCCTGGCTCATATTCTCGAGGGCCTGTCCCACGACGTGGTCTATGACGCGAATCTGCGCCCGGCTCTCGCCGTGCACCTGCGCGACCCCTATCGCGGCGTTCGACACTCGGCCGCTCGCTGCCTGCTAGCCCTGGGCCCCGGGGCGGAGGACACGGAAGCACTTAGCGTCCTGCTCGCCGCCAACGTGGAGTCCGAGGTCCTGCCAACCTGTCTCGCCCGAAGATCGGACCTCGCGCGCACGCTTCTCGCCAAGCCGCTGCCCCTGATCGGATGGGGATTCTTGCTCTGCGCCCGCGAGCCCGAGCTGGCGCCCAAGGATGCGCTGGTCGAGGCCCTGCGCTCCCTGCGTGGCTCGCCCCTGCCAACCCAGCTGGTGGGAGCACTCGAGAAACTCCAGGCCGACGAGTTCGGCGAGCCGCTGCTCGACCTCTATCTGAATATGAGACCCATCGAGCGCGCCAGGTTCATACCGGCGATGCGGGCCAGCAGCGCTTCTTTGATGCGCGCTCTCGAGAACGCGGATTCGGTCTCCCCGGAGGATCGCGCCGTGCTCGAGGCGATCCTCGGGCACTCGAGCGAAGCCACCCGGCGCGCGCTGCTCGAGCTGCCCGACGAACGGCGGCCACAAGTCCTGCGCCTGATTCTGGACCAGCCCGACCTGCTCAGGGCCCTACCCTGGACCGAATGGGTTTCCGGCCAGCCCGAACGTTATCTGGAGGTCGCCGCTCGAGCCGCCGCCGACAGCGGCCTTCGAGAGTTGCTCCCCCTACTGCGAGAGGCTCTTCGGGAAACTCCCGTCGCGGGGGCCATTCGGGCGGTCGGTCAGCTTGGCGATCACGAGAGCGTCGCCGTGATCCTGCCGATCTATGATCGCGAGGACCTGGCTCTGCTCAGGCCCGTGGTCCTCGAGAGCCTGGGCTCGATCGGCGGCACAGAAGCCCGCGCAGCGCTACGCAGCGTCGCCACCGGCAGCGAAGGCATCGACTCGAGGCTCGCCTACCACGCGCTCGCCAAGTGTGCGTCGGAGGAGGACGACGAGTGCTTCCGCCAAGCCGCCACTCACAGCGACTGGTACATCCGTCTCGCGGCGGTCGAGGCCCTGGCCCGATTCTCCCGCCCCGCCAATCTCAGGGCCCTGTCGCAGCTCGCGGCCGACCCGGTCTCGATCGTCGCCCAAAAGGCACTGTCGGCACTAAGGTCCCAATGAACCTGCTTTCCGAGGTCCGCGACATGACCGATGCGGAGTACAGGCTCCTCAACGAGTTCGTGTCGAATCTCTACGGGATCTCGTTTCCCAACGAGAGACGACGCCTGCTCGAGTCGAGGCTCAAGCCGAGACTACAGGCGCTCGACATGAATCGCTTCATGGATTACTACCTGCTCCTGCAGTACGCCTTCGAGGACGAAGTTACGACCTTCACAAGACTGATCACCAACAATGAGTCGTATTTCTTCCGCGAGACGCGACAGTTCGATGCGCTTCTCAAGCAAGCCTGGCCCGACCTCGTCAAGGGCGTCACCAACGGCAGTCCGGTGCGCATCCTCTGCGCCGGCTGCTCATCCGGAGAGGAGCCCTACACACTCAGAATCTTCTCCGAAACTCATCGACTGACACCTGAGCTGCCGCTGCAGATCGACGGCCTCGACATCGACGCCGATCGGCTGGCGGCCGCTCGCAAGGCCGAATACACCCAGACCTCCCTGCGCGCCACCAGCGAGCCTCAGATTCGGCGGTTCTTT
The DNA here is from genome assembly GCA_024224155.1 of bacterium. Lineage (NCBI taxonomy): Bacteria > bacterium. The sequence continues at coordinate 66,552 of JAAENP010000050.1, read as the reverse complement.
TCACGCACGGGTTCCGATCACTACATGCTCAATCGCGCGCTCCTGGAGGACACGAAGTTCTCGTTGGGTAATATCCTCGACCTTCGGACTTTTCCGACTGCCGGTGGCTACGATGTTCTCTTCTGCAGAAACGTGCTGATCTATTTCTCCGAGCGAGCTCTTCATCGGGCGATCGACAACTTTGCCAGCGTCTTGCGCCCGGGCGGGCTGCTCTTTCTCGGACACGCCGAGTCGATCATCGGTCTTTCGGACGCTTTCGAAACCGTCCGCTTCGACCGCTGTATCGCGTACCGGCGGCGACCATGAGACGGATCCGCGTCGCGATAGCCGATGACTCGGCCTTCATTCGCAAGGCGCTGGTCCGAATCCTCGAAGCCGATCGCCGGTTGGTTGTCGTCGGCACCGCGACCTGCGGAGAGGAGCTTCTCGACCATCTCGACGAGTGGGCGCCGGATGTGATCAGTCTCGATCTATCCATGCCGGGCATTGGGGGTCTGCGCACGCTCGACCGGATCATGGAGCAGCGCCCGACGCCGGTGATCATCCTGTCCACCCACGCTCGCGAAGATGCGCCGCTGACCATAGAGGCCCTGCACCGAGGAGCGGTGGATTTCATCGACAAGCAAAGGTACTCGCTCGTCGACTTCCAGTCGCTGAGCCGAATCCTGATCGAGCGAATCCTGGAGATCGCCGGAAAGGACGAGGTTCCCCGATCTTCCGTCAGCCAGGATGAGACCGGACCAGAGGCTCCAGGAGCGCCCGCCCGGTTGGCCGCCACCGAGGCGAGCAAGTCCTTTTCCCACGATCTGCTGATCATCGCCGCGTCCACCGGCGGTCCGATAGCGATTCAAACCGTGCTGGAAGGACTCGCGCCCAAGCCGCCGGTGCCGATCGTTCTGATCCAGCACATGCCGCCGGATTTCACCGGGGCTTTCGCCGAGCGGCTGAACAACCACCTACCCTTTGCGGTACGCCACGCCTCCGATGGCGAGCTCCTCCTTCACGGGACCGCCTACGTGGCTCCGGGGGGCTATCAGCTCCAGTTCAAGAAGACCCGTCTTGGTCTCGCCGCAGTCGTGACCGAAGATTCGATGAGCCAGGAACACAGCCCGTCGGCCGATGTCACCTTCGCGTCCGCCGCCGAAGCGGTGGGCTCGCGTGTCCTGGCGACGATCCTCACCGGCATGGGCAAGGACGGCGCGCACGGGCTGGCGAGGCTCACCGACCAGGGCGCACACGCCATCGCCCAGGACCGCAAGAGCTCGATCATATTCGGCATGCCCAGGGCTGCCATTGAGCGCGGCGGGGTTGCGGACGTACTGCCGCTGCACGAGATAGGGCCGCGCCTTTCCGAGTTGCTGCGTGCCGAGATCGTAGAGCCGGCGAGCACCAAGTGACTCGACCCCACGCCTGACTCGAGGAAGCGATCCTGGCCGCCGCTTTGGCGTTGCTTTCTTCGGCTCCTTTTCATCCGGCTAGTGCAACATTCTCGGAGATCTCGACAGCCTTGCCGACGACCCCCAGCAGCGTTGCAGGGTCAAGGCGCTCTCGCAGCCGCCTCTAACCGCGGGTGAATACGAGCCGGTCGTCTTCCGACAGGTCTTTGCGAAAGCCGTAGCCGTCCTCGGCGAAGTTCTTCAAGCCCTCCGGGTCATCGATGCGGTTGTCGACCACGTAGCGCGCCATGAGGCCGCGGGCGCGCTTGGCGGAAAACGCGATGGTCTTGGGCTTGCCGTCTCGAATCTCCTGAAAAACCGCCGTCACCAGGCGCGACTCGAGTCGCTTCTTCGGCACCGCCTTGAAGTACTCGTTCGAAGCCAGGTTGAGCACCACGGCTCTGCCTTTCTGCTCGGCGTTGAGCTCGTCGACCAACCGGTTGCCCCAGAATTCATACAGGTTCTTGCCGCGGCTGTTGTCGAGACGCGTGCCCATCTCGAGCCGGTACGGTTGGATGAGATCGAGCGGCCTGAGCAGCCCATAGAGGCCGGAGAGGATCCGAATGTGGTTCTGCGCCCAGCGCAGATCTCTCTTCGACAGGCTGGCGGCGTCGAGCTTCCTGTAGACATCACCTTGAAACGCCAGTAGACATAGCTTCGAGTTCTTGTCGGTGAAAGGCAGTCTCATGGCCTGGAAGCGCTCGTAGTTGAGCTCCGCCAGGGGTTCACTGAGCTTCATGAGCTTCTGCAGAGACGCGGCATCCAGCTTCTTGCAGCGCTCGAGCAGAACCGCGATGTCCTTGCCGAACTGTGGTTTGGTTGCCGGCAGCCGCTTGGGGGCTGTGGAGAAGTCCATGGTTTTTGCGGGTGAAAGCAGGGTCAGCATGGGCGGCAGATTACCAAACGCGCCATGGTGGGATGCTAGTCTGTTGTGAAGTCGTCGCTCGCATCGAATCGCGAACGTCCCGAGGCCAGAATCGTGGTGGTCGAACCCAGCAAGAGCACCATCAAGCGTCTTCGCGAGATCCTCGAACTCCTCTTGCGGACGATGAAGACCCTCAGCCTCTACGAGGCCAGAAACCCGGTGAGCGAGAACCTCGAGAAGGAGCTTCACGCCCGCCTCGCTCAGTTGCTCGATGAAGAGGGACCTCTCGAACTCAAGGTGCTCGAGCATCAGATTCTCTTCGGCGACGAGGTCGTCTATGAGAACCAAGAGCGCAAGGAGAGTCTGGCTTTTCTCCTGTCGCGTGACGGGATCCGCAGTCTCTCCTTTCGAGGCGGACTCGAGCTCGACGAGCTTCGGCGCTTCGTGTCGTGCTTGAACCGCGCGCGAGTTCTGGTGGGCGGTGAGGACGATCTCGCCACCCTGCTCTGGGACCAGGACTTCGAGTCGATCGACTACTTCGTGATCGACGAGCTGGCCGACGGCGCGACCGGCGAGGAGCCGGGTGAAGGGCTGGTGGGCACCGGCTGGTCGACTGGCTCGACCGGAGTTGCTGGAGCGGTCGGAGCAGGCGCAGCAACCGCGGCCAGCGAAGCCGGCGAGCCGGGCAGTTCGGAGCGGGATCCCACTGCAGCAGAGGCCGGCGGGACCGTGACCTTGCAGGACGTACGACCCTCCGCAAGCCTGCCGGTGAAGAGCGTGCAACTGTCGGAATCCGAGATTCAGAAGCTCCACGACGAGCTGGCCGAAGAGAGTCGCGCCGACCCGGCGTCAATGGCGGTCGAGCTGGCGGTCGAACTGGCGATGCTCGAGGCGGACCCCGAGGAGCGACAGATCGTCGCGACGGCCTTGGCGGACATCCTGGACGAGCGGCTCGCCCACGGCAAGCCGGAGGAGTTTCTGGAGTCGTTCGAGCGCCTGAGCGAGCTTGCCGGCGAGGTCTTCGCGGTCGAGCCCGCGGTGACGGAGCTTTTTGAGCAGGTTCATCATGCGGGCGCCCGAGAGGAGCAGCTGGGCCGTTTCCTGGAAGCCGTCGATGGACACCTGGAGCTCGCCGAGCGAGCGCAACGGTTCCTGGCGGGGCTCCCCGAGGCCGCGCTGCCGACGTTGATCGACAGTCTCGGGAGCCTGCAGCTCTCTCGTCTGCGCCGCGCCGTCTCCGACGCCGTCCTGGTCCACGGCGAACGCGGCCCGAGAGATCTGATGAACCGGCTGCCGGCTCTTCGCGCGGGCGGCGAAGGCGAGGTCATCGACGAGTTGCTCCACATGGTGCATCACCTGCCTCAGGACAGTGCTTTCCCCCTGGTCGAGCGCCTGTTGAGCTCCGGTGACTCCGAGCTGGCCCGCCGGGGCGCGCTGATCCTGGGGCATTTCCGAGGGGAGAAAGTCGAGCTGCTGCTGCTCAAGCTCTTCGAAAGAGGTGCTCCGGAGACAAAATCTCTGGCAATCAGCGGTCTGGCTCGCAGCGGCAATCGGGCTCTCGCACCGCGGTTGTTGAAACAGGTGATGGAACCCGGCAATCTGAAGTTGGATTGGGAGGAGATCCGGCGGGAGCTGGCGGCAATCGGTCGGCTCGGAGGAGATTCGATCTTGCCCGACTTCGACAAGCTGCTGCAGGCCAGAAGCCGAGTGTGGTTTCCGACCCGTGAGAAGAAGGAGCTGGTGCGAGCCCTCGTGCATGGCGTGAGCGCCGTCGGATCGGCATCGTCCCAGGCCTATCTGGAACAGCAGGCCGCAAGCGGAAACCGAATGCTCAAGGGAATCTGCCGCGAAGAGCTCACGGGAGCGAACCGCTGATGGCTCCAGAAGGCCGCAATCGGGACAGCCGGCACTTCCTGAAGCAGGCCCTGGAGGTCATTCGGCAGCTGGCTCCTCTGATTCGCAATTCCTACTTTCACGATCTCTCGAACGCCGTCTTCCGCGAGCCCATGCAACAGTTCCTCGCCGCCCTGCAGCCGTTGGTGGAGGCAGAGGACGGTTTTACCCTGGAACGGCTCGGTCAGGGGCTCTTTGCGAATGGGACGCGCATTCCGCAGCGGCTCCGAACGGCCCACGCCTACAGCCTGGTCTCGGCGGAGTTCGAGAAGCAGGGACTCGGCGGAATGCGCTTGCTGGACACGGTCTCGAACCGGGATCTGAGAGGCCTGCTTTCGCTACTGGCCGGCGTCCGAGCCGGCGGCGCGGCCGAGGCCAGCGAGCTCAACCAACGCTTGAAGGCCGCCGGTATCGACAACATCGAGCTGTTACCCCCTCGAGCGGAGGTGGGCGGCACGAGCGACAGGGAGCGCCCCAACCTGCGCGAGCGAGCCCTCCACACCTATAAGGAGGTTCTGGATTTCATCCAGACGACCTTCACCGACCTCGACTCACCCGGCCAGCTGAATCAACGCAGAGCCAAAAGGTTGGTCCAGAAGCTGGTGGACCTGAGCGGCGAGGAGGCCGAGGGCTTCTCGCTTTTCGGTCTGGCGGCGATCAAAGACCACGACCGCTACACCTTCAACCACATGGTCAACGTCTGTGTGCTGGCAATTGCCTTCGGTCAGCGGCTCGGATTGTCTCGCCAGGACCTGGCCGAGCTGGGCCTGAGCGCTCTCTACCACGACCTCGGCAAGCTCAACATCCCACTGGAGGTGCTCAACAAGCCGGCAAAGTTGAACGCCAAGGAATGGGCGCTCATGGGGAATCACACTGTCTACGGCACGCGGGCGCTGTTTCCGCTGCTCCAGCGGGATCTGCGGGCCGTGCCCCGATTGCTGGCCGTGCTCCAGCATCACCACGGCTTCTCCGGAGAGGGCTACCCGAAGCTCCGGCTGCTCAAGAGCCAGAATCTGTTCGCCCGGATCATCGCCGTAGTCGATCTGTTCGACGCCATGACGACCAAGCGTGTCTATCAGGAAGAGTGCCTGCCCGACGAAGCGCTGCGGACCATGCACAGCCTGGCGGGCAAGTACTGCGATCCGCTCGTGGCCAAGGCGTTCACAAACTGTATCGGCATCTTCCCGGTGGGCTCGACCGTCGAGCTCGCGTCGAACCGATTGGCGGTGGTGGTCAAACCCAACTCGGATCCGGACCGCCCGGATCGTCCCACGGTCCGCGTTGTGACCGATCCGAGCCAGCAACCGGCCGAGCCCTACCTGCTCGACCTCGCCACACCCGAGGCCGCGGATCAGAGCATCCGCGGATGCGTCGATCCCGACCTCTACGGCCTGAATCCAGCCTATTTCGCGATCTGATGGATCTATCACTCCCTCCAAGCCCTATCCTTTCGGGTGTTGGCGCGACTCGGCCTCTTGAATGAAGATAGAATCGGTTGCAACCGGTCAGATGAGAGGAGGCGACAAATGTCTGTGAGCGCGTCCGCCGAGCGTCGCGAGTTTCGTCGACTGACGCTACCTCTCTCCGCTCGTTTTCGGCTTCGTGACTCAACGGTCGTGCGTCGAGGAACGATAGAGAACATTAGCGGAGCGGGTGCCGCGATCCTGACGCCGGTTCCGCTGCCGGCCAACGGCATCGTAGAGCAGCTGAGGTTCTCGCTGTCTCCCGAGGACTCGCAAGACCGCGTCAAAGTCTCGGTCGCGGCAAGTGTCGTCAAGAGCGAGCCAAGGCGGTTCGCAGACAGTAGCGAGCGCTACCGCTCGGGTCTGGTGTTCCTCGACCTAGAGGGCGAGCCCTTGGAAAGGGTGAGCGAGATCATCGACAGCGAACTGAGCAGAGCGGCCGCGGCCTAGTTTCTTTCCGACATTCCACCCCCGGGGTGTGCCCGCCATACCACCACAGGCCCGTCATAGGGTCCGGGGTCGGAGCCCCGGGAGCTCGTTGGTTCGAGCGCGACGATGGGTGTCGGAAGGAGCCGCCATGAAGAAGCCCGTGAAGCTCAAAGACCATAGCGAGGTCCTCATCCGTAAGATGACCCGGGAGGATCTCGCCGCATCCCTCGTCTTCTTCGAGTCGCTCTCCGAAGAGGATCGAGCCTATCTTCGCAGAGACGTCAGGAGCCGCGAGGTCCTGGAGCGGAGAATTCGCGAGGCCGAATCGGGCACCGCGATCCGGCTGGTCGCGGTGGCCGGCGAGCGGATCGTGGCCGATGGCACCCTGGAGCTCTTCGGCGAGGACTGGAAAAAGCATGTCGGCGAGCTGCGCTTGATCGTCGCGCGCCAGTACCGGCGCAAGGGGCTCGGCACCCGAATGGCGCGCGAGCTGTTCCTGCGCGCGAGCAGCGCGAAGCTAGAGGAGATCGTCGCCAGAATGATGAGGCCCCAGAAGGCGGCTCGCAGTATCTTCCGCAAGCTCGGGTTCAGGCAGGAGACCGTGCTGCCGGATTACGTCAAGGACCTCGCTGGCACAAAGCAGGACCTGATCGTGATGCGCTGCGATCTCGAAGCCCTCTGGCGCGAAATGGAGGACTTCGTCGCCACGGGCGACTGGCAGCGCACCCAGTAGTTGTTCGGACTGGAAGCAGCTCGGGAAACACGAGGCGACTCGAGGCAACTTCAAAACTTACGGCTTTCATTACGGAGATGCACCACCCCAACGGGCAGGATGCTATTTTCTCCTTCCAACCAGCTCGAGGAGGTGACCATGTCCGCTCGCAAAATGCTCATCGTCTCGCTCAGCGCTCTTCTCGTCGCGCTTCTCCTCACGACGGCGGCACAGGCCCAGCAGATCTTCGCCGATGGGTTCGAGTCCGGCGACACATCGGCCTGGTCCAAGGCCCGAAAGCCGAGAGGGCTCGACGTCAGTGGGAATGCCGCCCGCACCGGCAACTTCGGCCTCGAGATCCTGAGCGGCCGCGGACGGACCGGCGTCCAGGACAAGATCCCCCGACGTGAAGATGCCTACATGGTCGACTTCTTCTTCAGCCCCAACAACTGGGAAATGCTCTTCAACAAGCGGGTCGACATCCTGCAGCTGTTCGGAAGGGGTGGCAAAGGCGCGCACGTTCGTCTTTTGCTCGAGCAAGTCGGAGAGGACCGTTTCGAGCTGCGGCTCCTCGCGCGCGAGAACACCGGCCGATTCCGTTTCATCGGCAGCGCAGAGGTGCGCCGCAACGAATGGACCCCAGTGTCGGTGCTCTGGGCACGCGCCGGCACCAACGGGCTCGATCAGGGGCTCGCCGCACTCTTTACCGATGGCGGCCTTCGCGGCGAGAAGAACAACCTCGACAACGACCGGCTCACGATCGACACCGCACGGTTGGGCTTGCTGAAGAAGGCCGGCGCGGCCAAGAGCGGCAGCTTCTACCTGGACGACTTCCAGAGTTTCCGAACGCTCTCTCCTTAGCGGGCTCCCAGCCGGGAGGCGGAGCCGCCGTTACTTCCTTTCACCACTCTTGCGAAGGTTGACCGCTCCCGCCTTAGGCGGTAAGAAAGTCGGGCAGGTCTGTCAGGGTGTGCCTGGCCGGATACCGCTGGTATAGCGGGCACCGAGGTCTCGAGAAAGTGTCGGGCGAATCGCGGAACTGGAAGAGGAGGTCCGTGTACGGCGGCGCGGCCTGGCACCCGGGCGTTCTTGTCGTTTCGGCAGTTCTTGCGGCCGGTGCGGTGAGTGCGAGTCAGACCGGGAACTGGACCGACGCTCAGAAGGAAGAGTTCCTCCTCAAGGCGCAGGTCGTCGACATCGTAGAACTCGAGATCGGAGTGACCGGCTCGCGTCGCGCCACGTTGAGACGAGACTCGGTGACCCACGACGCCCACATTCAAACGGTCGACATCATTAAGCGCAGGGCCAAGGTCGGGCCGCGCACCGAGCTCAACTTTCGCGACAGCTATCGGTACAACATCGCGGCCTACCGGTTGGACAGGCTCTTGGGACTGCGAATGGTACCGGTTTCGGTAGAGCGCGTGATAAGGGGCAAGCGGGCCGCCGTAACCTGGTGGGTGGATGATGTCCTGATGATGGAAGCGGAGCGGGTCGAGAAACGGATTCAACCTCCGAACCCGAAAGCCTGGAACCATCAGATCTATCGCCGGCAGATCTTCACCCAGCTCGTCTGCAACGCCGACCTCAACGCGGGCAACATCCTAATCACCAAGGACTGGAAGATCTGGTTGATCGACTTCACCCGCGCCTTCCTCAGCCGCAAGAACCCGCCGGAGCCGAAAAGCATGCTCAAGATCGACGCGCCGCTGCTCGCGCGGTTGCGGCAGTTGAGTAGGGAGGAGGTCGCCGGCGCGATGCAGGGCTGTCTCACCAAGGCCGAGATAAAGATGCTGCTGTCACGGCGCGACCGCGTCGTCGAGATCTTCGAGGACAGAATCGAGCGCCAGGGTGTCGACGCGGTGGTCTACGAAGAGCACGAGACCGAGCCCTGAAGAGTCGCACGGACCGCCCCTGAGAAGTGTCGGCCTCTTCCGCCAGAAGAGAGCCTCGGCTGACGCCCGGCGCTGCTCCTCTCTTGTGTCGCGACGCTCCCACCGAGGCCGCCCCCGGATGTCCGCTAGTCCGAGAGAACCGAAGACAATAACTGCTCGGCGATGAACCGATGTCCCTTAACGTTCGGATGCCACACATCCAAGGCATAGTCCCTGGGCAATCCTCCGCTCGCGGCAAAAGCTGCTCGCAGGTCAAGCAGCGAAATGGCCTTCTCTTTCGAGAACTCCCCGATTTCCTGGTGCACATCCAAGAGCGGGTAATCGTCAAAAGTAAGCGGGCGGTCAGGGAAGACCGGTACCAGAACCACCTGAAAATCAATACCCCTCGGTTCCAGAATTTCTTTCATATCCAGAATACTCTGGAAGACCACCATCTTGTTTTTCTTGAAATGAAACCGGTGAAAATCGCCGCCCTGCAGTCTTTGCAAAGCCTTCTCGAGCGTCAACAGAAAGAAGCTCTTTGGCTTTCGAAAATATAGGATCTTCTCGCCGGAAGACTCGTCGAAATCAAAATCGTTCAGACACATCACATAGACGACCTTGTCCGGCGAAAAGGGCAGCACTTTCGTTCGAACCACCTCGAGGATCTGTGGCGTGTTGTAGCCGTCCACGCCGAAATTGAGAGCTTGAACCCTGGGCTGAGATTTCATCCGACTCGCTTCCATCTCGAACTGGCGAACGAACGTCTCTCTTAGGTGAATACCCAGTCCCAAGGTGATGGAGTCGCCCGCAAACGCTACCCGAAAGGTGTTGCAGGGTTTCTTGGTCGACTTGTAATCCCGGTCTCTGAATCCATAGCGATTCGTCCTAATCCGTGCATGTACATACTTGCCGTAGGAGCGGTATTCCCACATCAAGACGGGATTTCGCGAAGGTATCGTGACCTTGTCGAACCATCCATAGTTGTCGAAGTTCTCTCGCCAGCGATAGTACTGGACGTTCTTGGTTACTTCGTATCCTCCAACAAGCAGAACCGAGGAAACAGTCGTGCTCACTAGAAGCCACTTGAGCTTGGACGTGACGAAGTAGCGCGTATTCACTGACTCTGCAAACCGCGCGACCGATTTGAGTCTCTCGAATAGAGCCATCGTCTTGTTGCTCGTGCTGGCTATGGGGGAGAAAAAGCCAGGATGAGTGTCCTACGTTCGGTCAAGAAGCACAAGAACGCCAGGGAATGACGCCATTGGGCCCGATGCACGTCCACGCATCGCTCGACCAGTAGCTGCCCTTGCTGGCCGGCAAGCGATACGCGCGAAAAGCTGCGTCAGGGTGTGCTTGCCCGCCTCAGCGCAGGTCGGCGCAGATCGCAAAGGCGTTTACCCAATCACAGGAGCGGAGGTGTTCCACGTGGCACACCCATCCTTGGGGTGCAAGACGGGGATAGCTACCGGTGATGGGACCTCCGAATTCCTGCAATTCGTTGTTGTAGAGGCTAGCGCATCCACCACCGATGATCTTGTATGGATACGGACAGAGCGCGACTGAGTAATTTGTCAAGTTCTCGCAGCGCGATTCGACGACGAGCGTGTGGCCGAGATCAAACGTGCCGACGTTCCACAGGTCGTGGCCCATGAAATCGACGTCGTCGTGAGTCAGCAGCGGACCGCCCGTCTTGATCGCTCCGCCCTCCCAGTTGAGGTGAAGAGTGGACGGTTGGCCTGCCCTGCGGGCCATGATCTCGTTGTTGTCGAAAGCCAGGTTGAAACTACTAAGGGAACCGAGTACCAGCGTACCGCCCCGGTCCGGCTTCACGTCTACCCCGCCTTCAAACCGCACCATCGGACGGGGCAGTAGATCCGGGAAGGGCACCAAACTCGCTCCGGCCGGTTCAAGAGCGGCCTCGCCAACCGGGCTCTCGCTCGGCGAAGCCTCGTCTTCCTCTTGCGGACGTCGATCGCGGTACGCCGCCTCGAGAACCGCTAACGCTCGTTCGATCTCCTGTGGTGAGGGTGTTGCGGCGACCTGAAACAGGGCGGGTTCTGACCACAGCGTCTCGCCCTTCGGCGTCACCGCTCCGATCATCCAGGCATAGCTCCCGCCGGGAGCCAGACCCTGCTCCAAAGATGGCGTCCAGGAAGAAACACCGGCCGAAACGCTGTGCCGAACCACAGCTCCACCCAGGCCGCCTTCAGCGGAAACCTGATAGATGACAAGCCTGTAGCCACTGGCCCGTGGAACGCTGCTCCAGCTGAAGGTCGGGCAGCTCTCGGCCGTCGTTCCTACCGCAATGGGGCTCCCCGGTGAAACCGGCTCGGGAGATTGAAACGCCGCGCCCATCGTTGGTGCCGACAACAAAAGTAACGACGCGACCGAACCGACAAGAACTTTGCGCACCATCCTCTGCCTCCCTTCGGCAAGTGGGTAAGAAGACCCCCATCCGCCCTTCGGCAGCCGGACGGTCTTAGGGTCTTCGTGGCGGGTGCTCGGTGCCAACCGTCGCGGAGAAGCGAGGACCCGTGGCTTTGCGGCCCTGGGTTTTCCCAGGTGTGCCGTTATCGAGGCGTCTCCAGATTACGCCTGAGGTGACGATAGAGGGACCACCCGAAGGGGCAGGCCGTGAGCCGGCGCGGGCCTCTCGCTGCCGATCATCGGCAAGCTGCTCGGACACACACGCAGGCCGCGACAACGCAACGCTATGCCCACCTCGCCGCCGATCATGTGAGGCAGGCAGCGGACAGGATCTCGGGAGAGATCGCGGCTCCGCTGCCGGATTCTGAGACTCCCGTATTTGCCGCATTGGAACGCCCGCTGCTAACGTCGTGATCCGTGAAACAGAAGATCGTCACAGTCGGCGCCGGCGAGGATCTTCAGGCAGGCCTTACAACCGGCGTAGACCCACGAGTGGTCGGGATCTTGCGCTCGCCGTCTTGGGCGTCCGCTTGCGCGTTGCACGAGACGCTCGGAATTGATCTCCTGGTCATCGTGCTTCCGCTAGAGGACATGACCTTCGACGAGTTGGTCGCGGGCTTGAGTGCTTCCGGACTTCCTCGCCTAGTGGTCATCGCCGGCGAAAACGACTATCGCGTGCTGTCGCAAGGCGAGTCGGGCCGGCTGACCGTACTGCCGGCAAGCCTTCCGACATCCGAGCTGGTGTCGATGTGTTTCCAGTTCGTCAGAACCTCGCCGCGGACCGACCAGCGCATCATGGCGCGGCTCGAAGTGAACATGGAGGGCAAGCCCAGCGGGCTGCGAATGGTCCAGACGCGCGACATCTCGGCGACCGGAATGAAAGTCGCGACCAGCAACCTCGTGCCGCCCGAGACTTGGGTCAAGTTCACGTTCAACTGGCCGGGTGATCCAGAGCCCATTTCCGGCGATGCCGAGGTGATCCGTCACACTTCTCAGGAAACCGAGGGCATCCAGGGGATGGGGCTTCGCTTCACCGCCTTCGAGGGCCACAGCGGCCAGCAGCTGCGCGAGCACATTCGCCAACGCGTCGACCCGCAGTAGCGCGGTGGTGTCCGGTGCAACGCATCCGCCCTCGCGAATACTGGAGCTACTCGGCCGCACCCAGGCCGCGACGACGCAGCGCTACGCGCACCTGGCTCCCGATCAGCTCTTGCGGCGGTCGTTCTCGCTCCGCCGATCTCCGCCGCTGCGGCGGTCCAGGAACATCGAGAACGGGAACAGGTTTCTGATCCGCGCTTGCTCTTGCGCCGGTCTTCGCCTGAGCGACGATCCCTGCCGGTTCGTCGCTCCGGGCCTTGCCCCTCACCCGTTGATTGCTCGGGCATATCCAAAGATCCTCATTCTGTCTAGGCTTTGCTTCACCAAGAAAAGACAACCCTGTATCCGCGTTGACGCGGACTCCAGCTCGTCGCTTATCTCTACACTCATCTCAAGATGCTCTTTCAATTCAAAAGGTCCCGGTCGAGGGACCCCACCCGGTCTCAAACGGTCCCATAGATCATGTGCTTGCCCACGAAACCGGGTCAACTCCAGCTACTACGTCCTGGGCTGGCTGGCCAGTGCGGGCTAGCAGACCTGTACGAGGCTTGGGTGCCGCAACACTCGAACGTGCTCACCCTAGGCAAGAGTCGGGGCGAGGCTGTGTCGAAGCTACGCGAGCGGCTGGCTGAGGAAGTCGGGGTAAACCCGGAGGTGTGCGAGGACTTGAACTAGGTACCTGCGCTCAGGTTTTACGAGCGAGGGCCAGAAGGCGGGTAGAGCCCGCACGCAGCCTACTCGATGGACTCACCGTTGACCTGGTGGAGATAGTGGTCCTCTACCACTAGCCCGTCCGCCGTTCGGTTAACAAAGAAATCCACGTCATACGTGTTCTCGCCGTCCTCGAAGTCCACGCAGACAGCATAGGAACTCTCCTTCGTCTGGTGGACTTTGTGAAACGTGGTCAGCACGCCCGCGACGTTCTTGTCGGCCCTCTCAGGAATATCGTAGACATCATCGTCACCAGCCGCTGATGCCACCCAGAGCCGGATGAAATCCGTTATCTGGAGGGAACCTTCGGAGTTCGGTTCCGCTAGAGGTGCTTCGTTTTCCACTTGTCCATGAGCGGCACTCGTCTCGAGTTTCGCTTCCTGCAACGGCTCCGGCGCCTTGGAGCAGGCAGCGATCACTCCTGTCAGTGCCAGCGCACTCATCGTCCAGGGGGAGATGGCTGCTCTCATTCTTTGGTCCTCCTTAAAGCATCAATCTTCATCACGAACAGTTTACCGGACGCACTCTGCCGGTAGAATTCCCGGCATACTACTCGGTCACACCCAGGCCGCCTCGACGCAATGCTATGCGCACCTGGCAGCCGATCCTGTGCGGCAAGCGGCGATCTCGAAGACCGATCTTCCCTACTGAACTAGCGTAAAGTCCGTCTCCCCGAGCGTTACGAGCATGTGCTTGTGTGGCTTGAACTGAATCCGGTGCTCCCCCACCGACGGGTAGTTCCCGAACGCCACACCGCCGCGAGCATTTTTTCTGAAGTGGAGCGCGAGCTTTAGCTTCGGCTGCCCCGGCACCCACTCCCAGTGATGGGCTTCGACCTTCTTCTGGTGGCTGTGGTCCTTGAGGAACTGCTTGCGGTTCTTGAACCAGGTGGCGGCGTCCATCTTCTCGAGACTCTCGAGCAGCTTCTGGTCGTAGACGACCAAGAGGTCGAATGCCAGTGGCGAGTTCTGATTCAAGTCGGAAGAGACCGAAATCTCGACGGTCGATCGGCCACCGAACAGCAGCGGGAACTGGTGACCGAAGTTCCACTTCGAACAACCACACAAGAACAGCAGCAGCGTCATCACCAACCATGCGGATCGATTGCGACGAACGCCGGTTACGATCCGAAGCCCGTCGCCCCGCGAGTCGTTGAGGATCACTGTGGCTATTCTACTCACCGACACGAGTCAGGCAGCTAGGGCTGCGTTCTTGATCTAACCACCGGTGAGCTTGAACTGCTTCTTCAGAAAGAAACAACTGATCTCATCTGCCGGAGGAAAGCAGCCTCAATGTCGGGTTTCGGTCGTGAGTGTCCTTGACCCCCCAGGAGGAAGGTTCACCCCGAGGAAGGTTCCGAGGAAGGTTCTCCGAGGAAGTTTCCCCCATTTTCGCCCTCCCGAGGAAGGTTCCTCCGAGGAAGGTTCCACCATTTTCGCCAGAAACAGATCCCATTCGGCGTCTCTTACTCATGAGATGCCACGAAGACTCCGTTTCATTCCACCCGAAGGCTCCGTCGTCGAAGTCACGACCCGCACCATCCAGGGCCGCCTGCTCCTGCGCCCCAGCCCGCAGCTCAACTCTCTCATACTCGGCGTTCTCGGCCGTGCCCAAAGAGTCTATGGAGTCAAGATCCATGACTTCATCTTCATGTCCAACCACTACCACCTGCTCCTTTCGGTCAGATCGGCTCTCCAACTTGCCCGTTTCATGGGCTATCTCAATGGAAACCTCGCCAAGGAAGTGGCTCGCCTCACCGGCTGGAAGGACAAGGTCTGGAGCCGGCGCTATCAAGCGGTTCTCGTAAGTCAGGAAGAGCGGGCCCAGATCGGGCGCCTTCGCTACATCCTTGCCCACGGGGCCAAAGAGAATCTCGTCGCAAGCCCACGGGAGTGGCCTGGAGTTTCCTCCTTGAAAGCTCAGCTGGGCGAGGACACCCTGGAGGGCATCTGGGTTGACCGAACCAAGGAGTTCGTGGCCAGGAGACGAGGTGTTGAGCTCTCTTTCGATGAACTAGTCGAGGCCGAGCGAGTCCATCTCTCTCCGCTTCCGTGCTTGCAGAACCTGCCAGGTTCGAAAAGAGAAGCTCTGATCGCGCAGCTCCTCCGTGAGATCGAGTCAGAGACACTCGAGCGGGGGGTGCAAACTGGTACCAAACCGCTGGGTGCCGCGTCCGTGTTGAGACAGCGCCCTGCCGACAAGCCCCGCCAATCGAAGCACTCGCCGGCGCCCTTCGCTCATTGCGCTTCGAAGACCGAGCGAAGGCTCCTCTGGCAAGCTTACGGTTGGTTTCTGGGAGCATATCTCGATGCCAGTGAGACGTTGAGAGCAGCGGGAACGGCTTCGTTTCCCGAAGGGGCCTTTCCGCCGCCGTCTCCGTTCGTCGATCCACTCTTCGAGCCAGGGTAGGAAGAACCGGTCTTCATACCCGGTACAGTGGTTCGAGGGGGACGACAGGCGAAGCCGTGTCCGCTGCTACGAAGGAAGGCCTCTAAAGAAGGCTAGCCACATCCACACCACGGGTCGGACGGGAAGTCTCTCTTTAACCAGCTCCGCGAAAGCCAAGATTCCGCTCGCAGGAAGGTCACGACACCGGAATCATGCGATTCGGGTGGAACTTCTTCTCTTGAACTTCTTCTCTTGGGACGTACTCGCACAGGCTGGCGTAACGAGCGGCCAGCGACTACCTGAGTGCTTGTCCGGTCACTGCGGTTTGTCGCTTGCGATGTCGCGTTGCCTGAGTGAAACCGGAAAAAGGGAGGACCAAACATGAGATACCGAGTTCCCCACTTCGCGAGGAGGCCGGTTCTCGCGGCGACCATCGGCCTGGTTCTAGCAACTCTTCCCCTTCCGTCGGCGGCGCTGGGCCAGGAGAGGATCTCCAGCTTCGGCCGCTACAGCGGCTACAGCGAGGCCTCCTACGACGGTTGGAGCCGCCACTCGGAGTACGTTCCGATGGCGGACGGTGTCGAGATCGCCGTCTTCTACTTCGTTCCCACCCGGGCCGGCCGGGAGGCCTCGGAGCCGCTGCCGGTGCTGCTTCTCTACACGCGCTATCTGCGCATTCTGGAGGTGGACGGCGAGATCATCACCCCGGTCGAAGAGGAGGTCTTCTACCAGGAGCTCATCCGTCACGGCTACGTCTTCGCCATCGCCAACGCCCGGGGCACCGGAGCCTCGTTCGGTGTCAACAACGGTCCCCACGCCGCCGACACCACCGCGGACTCGTGGCACATCGTCGAGTGGTTGGCCGAGCAGCCCTGGAGCGACGGCCACATAGGCATGCTCGGCCACTCCAACTCGGGCAACAACGCGCTCCTGACCGCCACCCAGGCGCCGCCCCACCTGGAGGCAGTCTACGCCGAGATGGCCGACCCCAGCGTCTTCGACTTCGCCTTCCGCGGAGGCACCTTCAAGGAGGGCTTTGTCGAGTTCCTCGGCACGTTGACGCGGTGGATGGACACGGGCCGCCTCGGCTTGCCGGCTCCGGTGGACGCGGACACCGACGGTTCGATGCGCGACGCCGCTCTCGCCGAGCACGCCGACAACCTCTGGGTCGATCGATTCCCAAAGAACGTAAAGTACCGCGACGCCTCGATCACTCGGCCGAACGGCGCGGTGTGGTCCTGGGAGGTGGCGAGCTCGATCGACAACCTCGACGCGATCAAGGCCGCCGGTATCCCCGTCTATAACCGGCTCGGCTGGTACGACACCTACACCACCCAGCAGGCGTGGGCGTACGCGAATCTCAAAGGCGCCCCACAGAAAATGATGATCGGGCCCTGGGCCCACCAGGACGGCGGCGGCGGCCCGGTGCGCGTCAACGAAGCGCTCCGCTGGTTCGACTACTGGCTGAAGGGCATCGACAACGGGATCATGGACGAAAAGCCGGTCCACTACTACCTGATACGGGGCAATAAGACCGTGCCGGCGCTGGCCGAGCTGCCCGTAAGCCTCGACGAGATCGACGCCCAGGACGGCCGCCGGTGGCGGGCCGAGAAGCGCTGGCCGCCGCGGAAGGCCAAGCCGAAGCGCTTCTTTCTCGAGGCCGGACCCTCCGGCACGGTGGCCTCGGCGAACGACGGCCGGCTGGTCACCAAGCGGCCCCGCGATTCCGGGGCGGCCGACAGCTACAGGGTCGACTACTCCTCGACCATGGGGTCGTTTTCCCGGTGGATGAACGGCGCCGGGCAGCAGCGGGAGGACCGGCCCGGCACCACATTCTTCGACGAGCGGACTCGCGAGGACGAGAAGGCCCTGACCTACACCTCCGAGCCCTTCGCCAAGGCCCGCGCGATCGTGGGCTATCCGGTCGTCCATCTGTGGGTGACGTCGACCGAGAAGGACGGTGACTTCTTCGTCTACCTCGAGGAGATCGACGCCGCAAGCAACGCCCACTACGTCACCGAAGGAGCCCAGCGCGCCTCCTACCGCGCCTTGGCCAAAGCGCCGTGGAAGAACTTCGGCCTGCCCTTCCACCGATCCTTCAAGAAGGACGTGCGCAAGCAGCTTCCGGCGGAACCCGTGGAGCTGGTCTTCGATCTCTTGGGTACCGCCATCGTCATCGACGCCGGGCACCGGATCCGGATCTCCATCGCCGGAGCCGACGCGCTCAACCACGCCCTCTACCCCGACCGCAAGGGCCGCAAGGCGCCGACGATCTCCGTCTACCGCGACGCCGCGCATGGCTCCTACGTCGAGCTGCCGATGATGAAGCCCAAGGGTCCAGATGCGGCCCGCGGCGCTCTTCCTCGCGTTCCCTATTGAGAGACGAGATTCCGGGCCGGAGAGCCGTGAACGAGTCGCCCTCCGGCCAGGAGGAAGGAGGCACAGGATGCTCATACCGAAGCGGCGCCACAGCCTACTGGCACCGGTAGTGACTCTGGCGGTCCTGCTGGGAACTGCTTCCCACCCGCTGCTCGGAGCCGAGCGGACCCGCGCGGCCATCCAGAGTGAGCTGGCCGCTTACATCGACGCCTTGTTCGACTCCGAGCCCGCCTGGGGAAGCGCCCTCATCGCCAAGGACGGCCGAGTGCTCTTCGAGGGGAGTTACGGCTGGGCCGACTCCAGCCAGGCGAAACCGAACGAGCCCCGGACTGCGTTTCGAATCCAACACCTGACGAAGACCTTCACCGCTGCGGCCATTCTGAGGCTCGTGGAGCGCGGCCGGCTGTCTCTGGACGACAAGGTCGTGGACTACGTGCCCGAGCTCCGAGAAGGCGAAGCGGTCACCATTCGGCATCTGCTCCAGATGGAGTCGGGGATCCCCGACCTGATCCAGTATTTGGAGGACCAGGGAGGCTTCGATCGATTTCACCACCCGGAGGAGATTCTCGATTACTTCGCCCGGGAACCCCTCCTCTTCGAGCCGGGAACCCAGGTTGATTACTCGAACTCCAACTACATTCTGTTGGGCCTCATCATCGAACGGACCACCGGCAAGTCCTACGGACGATTCCTCAAGAAGAAGATCTTCAAACCGCTCAAGATGAGGCGCACCCGCTACGACCCCGACGATCGAGCATTCGCCAACCGCCGCGCGATCGGCTACGACGACATCACGGTGGAGCCGCCGACGGAGGCTCTCTACGTTCATCCATCGCTGGCCTACGCCTCCGGCGGCGTCTTGTCGACGGCCCGCGACCTCCTGAAGTGGGACCAGGCGCTCTACGGTGAGCGGGTGCTCTCACAGGAGACCCTGGAGGAGGCTTTCACTCGGGGCAGCGGTACCTGCGGACTGGGCTGGATCCTCGACCACGTCCGAATCCATGGGGAGAGGCACAAACTCGTCTGGCACGCCGGTGGAGCTCCGGGATCCCGCGGCTTGCTCGTGCGAATGATCGATGCTCGTGTGACCATCATTCTGCTCTACAACACCACAGGGTTCGAGGACCTCGACCTCTACCGTTGGGTCGCGAACCTGTCGATGGATGTCGGCGAGATCGTGCTGCGCGACGCCGGGTGATCGATTCGCCGTGCCGCTGTTTGAAGCGGCCGGCGCCCCTGACGGCCGTTCCCATATAGCGGTCAACCTTCGTGCTGACCGAGAGAGGTGTCGATGTAGCGGTCGACCTCCTTGCCTTCGAGCTCGGGATCGCTAAACCCTTTGTATGGAGGAATAAACGTGGTGCGCCCTAGAGGATTCGAACCTCTGACCTACAGCTCCGGAGGCTGTCTCGGCGGCCAGCTAAGCATAAGCTCTACATAGGCTTAGGCAAAGCATGAGTATTTCGGTCACCTACTTGGTCACCGACAAACCTCTGAAGGTCGCCTTTATCTGAGCTTTTGTCAGAAGCGCTCCCGAGCGCAGCTCAGCGCAGCCGAGCTGGAAAAGACCGTCGAGGCCACTCGCTAATTGAGAGGTAAAGAAGTCTCGGCCAGGCTCGCGTGCTTGGCCGCGTCGGCAAGGGGAGGGGGGGCGGGTACCCTAGCCCGCAGCCGGGGGCCCGACGGGTCCTGATCTGGTCCCATACATCATGTGCTTGCCCAGGTCCTCTGCGGCTCCAAGGGTCCTACCGGCCCTTCTGTGGCGCGATCCGCAAGAGCCCCGAGCTTCCGATCCAGGAGCCCGCCCACGCTGGAGAGTGGTTAGGTCCGTGCGAAGACAGCTACGGACCCGGTGAAACGGCAGGCTCTATCGACACACTGTCCAGCCAGGCTTCGTCAGGGCCGGACCAGTATTCGCCACGGATTCTGAGGTCGTCGACCGACTCCAGCACGCGACCGAAATCATCACCGGTTGCGTCTCTCCTTTCGGCACCCTTGATCCAAACCCAACGGCTCTCCACGACACCTTCAGGGCTCTGAATCCCTATCTTGCCCTCCGTCAGAGGAACCGCGTACTCACCCCAGTCCTCTCGCGGCCGCATCGGGATGCGCAGCTCGAGGCTGCCGCGTTCACCCGAGCCCACGATGATCAGGTCAGCCGGGACCTCCTTCTCCGTCTCACTGGCGAGTGGCGTAACATGCGCCACCCATTTTCCGTTTCTTTCCGATTTCCACTTTCGTCTTAGCCAGTAGTTCAGACTTCCCGCGTGGAAACGGGTCCAGTCCGCATCGCCCACCCAATGCGGAGGTGCCCGAAAGTAGAAGAAGTCGGTAGACTCATCTTCAAGATGCAGACATCCGCCCATCTTGCTTCTGCAGTCTTCCTCGGACGATGGCGTAACCGGCCTCGAACCAGCACCCCAAGTCCACCACCCTTCGTCGTCGTCGCCTTTGTCGAAGGTGCTGGTCAGCTCTAGCGGGGGCTCTTTCTCGCCGGTGACGCTCTCAACGGCGGGGCCTTCGTCGTGGTCGCTGTCGGACCCGGTCTCTGGCCACCAGTTTTGGATCACAAGCACAAGGGCGACAAGGACGGCGCCCACGACGACCAATCCCGACCTCGTGCGAAAGAAAGCCGCCCTCGAGGGACTCCGCTCGCGGGGCAACTCGTCAGCTTTCCACCGACTTCCAGCCGAAGGCAGCACCGCTTCTCGCTCCGCCGCTTCCGTTCCGCCGTCGTCGGCAAAACCCAGAAGACGCTCCACGCCCTCCACGAGCTGCCGGAAGGCGGGCGCCTCGGTGTCGCCACTCCACTTCGAGAGATCCGCGGCCTGCAGGCTCCGGAAGCCTAGCGGCGGCTCGACGTCCTCAAGGAAGAGTGGAACCAGAACCCCTCGCTTCCGAGCTTCGCCCGCCTCTTCAAGCACCCAGCTGGACTGGATGGCGGACTCGGACCACGCGACCAGAACACAGCGGGCCTCCTGGATCTCCCGCCCAATGTAGTCGTGCCAGGTCAAGCCGGGCGGAATCGTCCGGTCCCAGAACACGGACCACCCGGAGCCTTCCAGAGCCGCCGCCAGCACGCGAGCCCGGCCGCGGTCCTCCTTCGCGTAGCTGATGAAGATGTCACTCATCGGTCTCCAATGAGAGCACCCAGCGCGCGGGAAGCACGTCCCCTTTTCTGTCTACATCCTCGCGACCGAAAGCCGTGGCTTTGCGGCCCTGGGTTTTCCCAGGTGTGCCTTTATCGAGGCACCTTTAGATTACGTCCGGTGTGACGAAAGAAGCGCCACCCGAACGGGCAGGATGGGCCCCAGCGCGGGCCTCTCGCTGCCTATCATCGGCAAGCTGCTCGGCCACACCCAGGCAGCCACAACGCAGCGCTATGCGCATTTAGCCGCCGATCCTGTGCGGCAGGCGGCTCTTTCCTGGCATTGACTGGAGCCTACAACGGGTGCCGCTCCAAACCACAGGGCCGCCAGGCCGACCCGGATCTCGGGCGAGATTGCGGCTGCGATGGACGGCAACCCCAAGGGAGAGGTAAAGCCGCTTAGACGTTAGAAGCAACGGCCCCGTTTCCGGGGCCGATCAATCACCAAGCGGGACCCGGCAGAGCGGTAACTCAGCCGAGCCCCTAGACCGAGCAAAGGAGCAAGCCCAATGCCCGACCCTGGTTCCGAGTCTACCGATCTTGAGCGAGTCCGGAAGAGACTCCGCTCTGACGACACCCGCGAGTTTCTTCGAGCGCTGCAAGCTGTGCTAGTCGAGGCGCTGCGCTCTCAGCAGATCGCCTCTCGGGAAGCCGGGAAGGTGGCCGAAATCGCCGTAGACGAGGGCCACAGAGAAGCTCTGGCCGAACTGGTGTTGCTGCTCCTGGCTGACCGCTGGATGATCCGGTTGTAAAGCTCTTGGCCTTTCTACTCAGGCGCACTCACGTACAGGGAGTGTTCGGCATCGTTTGCCTACCACGCAATCTGACGGAGAGCCTCTTTCTTCAGATGCACGATCACTCTTTCTACGAGGTTGCATGACGACAACTCCGACTCGGAATAGAACACCTGGTTTTGGTTCTCTCTTAACGCCGCCGGAAAACTCGATGCGTCCTTGTATTTTTCGTTCGTAAGGATGAAGAGGCGCGGTGCGAACTTTGAACTCGAGAAGTGGGCTATTTCTTCGCCTGCACCCTTCGATGCATCCAGAACGATGCACGTGTCGCAGGCCCCAAGATGAAACAGCTCTTTGTCTGGCACCGACAAGAACTCGGCGCCGTCTATCAGCTTGTCTAGTTCTGGGTCTTCGCTGAAGCGAACGTCGGCATAGGGAAACCGACCTCCGATCTGGTCTTTGATCTTCTCGCGTTTGGCAAGAAGACTTGGGTCCTTACTGCTGGGTCCCCAGACGAGGACATTGAGCTTGTGGTTTGTGATTCGATGGTCGAGGTCTTCGAATCCCTCATTGAAACTCATTTCTCAACGCGCCGAGGTTCTAATCCGTCGCGTCCGCGAGCTTCGCACAAACTGACATCCCCAGATCGGTACAAGCAAATGCCCCGGATGCTTCCACCGCGAGGGCCTTGAACCTAGTCAGATGAGCGAGTACTGCGGCGACCTTATTCACCGCAACGTCTAACGCAGCTGAAATCTCAAGAGCCTGGAGCCGAGGCTTACCCGCAAGCAAGGAAACAATCTTTAGACCAAGCCAATCGTGCCCGATCAACGCACCCATTAGTTCCCGCTCTTCATAGGCCTTTGAAAGACATTTTTCGTTCTCCAACGTTGCAAGCTCCTTTCGGAGTTCCTGTGCAGCGCTCTCGTAGGACTCTATGAACGGCTTGGCACGAGATACGCCGACATCTGAGGGTGGTTCATGCGAGATAGCAGCTCTCTCACCAACCCAAAAGTCGATCACGGAGTCCCACGTATGAGGTCTCACCTGATGCGCCGTTTTCGAGGAGATTTTTTCGCCTGATGCGAGGAAATAGTTCGTCTCAGGAAGGTCGAAAAAGACGGTAGGTTCGACCTCGTCGTACCGAGCAGCCGCACTGCACCCCTGAAGCCACGCAACATACTCAGTTGCACGCTTGCGAGAGCCATAGCTCTTGGCTCTAGGCGGTCTGTCATACACCGCAAGTTCCTCTACGTCTGGGTTGGTCGACATGATCAAGCTCCAGCCTTTGCCGCTGTGCCGGTAGGCGAGTCGCCGGGTTCGGCTGGGTCGCCGACGGTCTCGGACAAACTGCCCGCAACTCGCTGGTCTTCGCTCAGCACATGCAGCTTCCTGTCTATGTCCTCGATGGTTCTCTTCAGCTTAGTCAGCCCAGCTTTGCTCAGCTGTATAACGTGAGTGTTTTCACCATCCGATTCTGTCTCAGTCACGATTTGCAGGATCACGCAGGGGACGAACTCCTCAACCTGTTTACGGTTCTTATCAAACCTCGGTCTCAAATCTACAAAGGACGCAAACCTAACTGCGGTATTCAGAATTCCAGTTCGCAACCAACGGAGCCTGCGCTTGCGCTCTAACGTTGGGTTCTCGGTAAGCAAAGCCAGCAGACGCTGAGTGCCCTCTTTTGGGTCGTCGCCAAGCTGCTCACTCAAGCCCGTAAAGCTGAGGAATTCCGTGATCACCTCTTCGAAAGTCTCTCCCTCTTCTACCCACTCTCGTCCGTCGAAGTAGAAGAACTCGAGCGCACTCATCGCGTGGGACAGTGTCCGGACCTTCGGTTCGCCTTCTAGTTTGCTCGCTAGGTCGGAGAGTCGCTTGAAGTTGATGTCATATGCATCAGATCCTCGAACCGCTTTCAGCAGCACCTCGAGATCTTTCTCGCTGACCGACCCAATGAACTTGAGTCCTTGTGGCACCGGGGGCACAAATCGTGTCTTTGCCATCGCTCTTAGCCTCGAGAAGCCTGCCAGATGCGTGCCGATGCCCTAGGAAAAAGGGGAATCCTGCACATTCTCATCGTCTACTAGAGTCGGACAATCTAGGCTACCAAGCAGTGTCTCAGACGGTCAACAGGTTTGGCAGTGCACGCGATATTACAGTTAGTAAGCCCTCCAGTCCCCCTGGAGCCCTGGGGCCCTGGGGCGGAGCTAACTTCAACGATAGCATTCCGATCAGCCAGCACGCTGTTAGCGGCGCAACACGAGCCAACTGGGCGTGTAGCGCACGGCGTTTGAAGTGCTCGGGGGACCCTACCGCCCGGAACCTGTTCGCGTCAGCCGTCGGCTCCCAGTATCGACCAGAATGCATGCCAGTTCAAGATCGGGGTGGCTGTCCTTTCCAAGCCTCTCTAGCTCCTCGGCGCAGAGGAAGCGTCGCCGTCCTTCTTGCCTGGAATCACGTAAGGGTTCGCGAACCGTTGCCGACTCCGCCGCGCGGTCGAAGGCTTCGAGGTAGCTGTCAAGTGGGTACTCGGCCATCGCGCGTTCTCCTATGTTCTGCCCTTTGAGCGGAATTTGTCGGCGGGGCTGGGCCTTGCCGGTTTCGGCGCGTGGATCTTGTTCTTGGCCGTAGGGTTGAGCCCGAACTCAGACGCGACCCGATTCGCAAACGCACGGTTTGACTCGAACTGAATCGCGGCCGGGTGACGTAGCTTGTTGCCCTTGTCGGAGACGTAGAACCAGCCTTCGTCTTCACAAATCGCGTAGAAGTGCTCCATGTCCGCGCGGGCGGTACAAAGATCCTCGAACTGATGCCGGTGGTAGACCTCGCCCCAATACGGCGCCATCTCGAGCCAGAGTTCTTTCGCACAGTCGGACAGGTGGTCCGGTGGTTCGCCTAACTCGCCAACGGGCAGAGGTGTGTCGGGATTCTCGCGGCCAGGGTCGTTCTTGTTCGTGCCCTTCACGATCCTAAGTGCTGCCGGCGTCTTTTTCGGTCCCCGCGGCATAGTGTTACCTTTCTACCCAAATGTGCGGACGTTGAAACAAGGCCTCACGCCGTTGCATCCGGGACAGTCTGCTCAGAATGTTGGGGGCGCTGGTACCTCTCGACTCGATTCGTTCGCGTGCTGCGGTAGATCCCACGCCTCTCCTCGGATGTCTTCCGGTTGTGGCACGCGACACAGAGGCCTTGAGAGTTGGTCGGTTCGTACCTCAGCTCGGGGGCAACGCTCACTGGAACAACATGATCGGCAATAACGGACGGGTTGAGACACAGCGAGCCGTCGTCTAGTTTCCAGTGGCAGACAAGGTCGGCAGCTAGGGCGAGCTTGCGCCAACGGTCGTGCGAAGCGCCGTAGCCGGCTCCGCCTTTGTGCAGCGCCTTGCGTGCGCTGGGTCTACGGCGGCCTGACGGGCGCGATCGTTCATGCTTCTCACAGAAACGCTCGCGCGTCGCGACTCCACAGCCAGGAAACGGACACGGGGTTGGAAAGGCTCCCACTACATAGTCTCCAGTGACGGTGTGACGGTAGTGACCGTTCTTTTCCTACCTTCTGTTTCTTCGTGATCCCACCGGGGCCACGTCCTGCCACGGAAGATACGTTACGTCCCGACGATCTTCCAGCGCCACGGCTGCGGCTCGCCCCAGCACCTGTAGGAGTTGTCCTGTCCCGCGTGAGGTACAAACCGTCTTACCGATGAGTGGGTACAGTGTTTCCGGTCAGCAGAAGTCGGACACATTAGGGTTTCGATCTAAGAGACACTTTGGGGTCTAGAGTCAGGCCCAGGAGAGTGTCGAATGCCAAGAAAGAAGAAGCAGTCCAGCGAAGCGGCAGTCCGTGAGATCAGGCGGCGGGCCCGCCGCCGATTTTCGGCTGAAGAGAAGATTCGGATCGTTCTCGAGGGTTTGCGTGGCGAGCTCAGCGTAGCCGAGTTGTGCCGACGAGAGGGCATCGCATCGAATCTGTACTACCGGTGGAGCAAGGACTTTCTCGAAGCGGGGAAGAAGCGCCTCAACGGGGACACAGTGCGCGAAGCGACGGGTAACGAGGTCAAGGCGCTGCGCTCGGAGAACCGCGAGCTGAAAGAGGTCGTTGCGGAGATGACGCTGAAGAATCGGGTGCTCAAAAAAAGTCTGACGGGTCTTGGCGAGGAGGTCGCTTTGTGAGGCGCTCTGGCTCCGAGAAGCTGGAGATGATCCGTCTGGTCGAGCAATCGGACCTTCCGGTGCGCTCGACGTTGCGCCAGCTGGGGATCGCGCCGAGCACCTTCTACGGCTGGTACCAGCGGTACCTGGACGGTGGCCCCGAGGGGCTGGAAGACCGCAGGCCCCCACCGCGGGCCCGCTGGAACAAGATCTCGCAAGAGATCCGTGAGGAGGTGGTCGAGCTTGCCTTGGAGCGCACGGAGCTCTCGGCCCGGGAGCTGGCCTGGCACTTCACGGATGAGAGGCGCTACTTCCTGTCGGAATCGAGCGTTTACCGCATTCTGAAGGCCTATGACCTGATCACCAGCCCGGCCTACGTGCTGCTGTCGGCCTCTGATCGCTTCGCGCAGCCGAGCCGGCGCGTGCACGAACTCTGGCAGACCGACTTCACCTACCTGCGGGTGATCGGCGGGGGCTGGTACTACCTCTCAACGGTGATGGACGATTACTCGCGCTATCTGATCGCCTGGCAACTGAGCCCGACGATGGGAGCGGAGGATGTGATGGCGACGCTCGATGAGGCGCTCGAACGCACGGGAGTCGAAAGCGTGAAGGTACGGCACCGGCCACGCCTACTCAGCGACAACGGGCCAGCCTACGTCTCGAAGGATCTGGGGGAGTATCTGGCCGAGCGAGGCATGACGCACACTCGCGGGAGGCCCTATCACCCCCAGACCCAGGGCAAGATCGAGCGTTACCACCGCTCGATGAAGAACGTGGTCAAGCTCGAGCACTACCACTTCCCGTGGCAGCTCGAGCAGGCCATCCGAGACTTCGTTGCCTACTACAACCACGAGCGCTACCACGAGTCGCTCGAGAACGTCACGCCCGCAGACGTCTACTGTGGCCGATACCGACAGGTGCTGTCCGAGAGGGCCAGGATCAAGCGGCTGACGATGCAGCGCAGAAAGAGGGAGTACCGGGCTGTCAAAGCCGCCTAGGTTGAAACTATGAACCGTCTCTTAGAAATCGACCCCGAGTGTCCGGAATATTCTGACGACCTACACTTAGTGTTTTGTTGGGGAATCGTGGCGCGCCCTAGAGGATTCGAACCTCTGACCTACAGCTCCGGAGGCTGTCGCTCTATCCAGCTGAGCTAAGGGCGCCCTTCAAAGAAGAAATGGGGTGAGCGAGGGGACTTGAACCCCCAACCACTTGAACCACAATCAAGCGCTCTACCGATTGAGCTACGCTCACCACAGTTGTCAAAAAACTGGCCTGCCTGGAGGGATTCGAACCCCCGACCCGCGGCTTAGAAGGCCGCTGCTCTATCCAGCTGAGCTACAGGCAGCCTCACTCGGAACCGCAAGGCCGCAAACCTGCGACCAGTGTTCCTCTCATATCGGGGCGCCGAGATTTGAACTCGGGACCCCCTGCTCCCAAAGCAGGTGCGCTACCAGGCTGCGCCACGCCCCGTCAGAGCCCGGCAGTCTACGGGAGGGCGCTCGAAAGCTCAAGACGGGCCGAAGCGCTCGCCGGCAGCCGCGGCGAGATTGTCGACGTAGCCTCGCGGCGAGAGCACCCGCCACTCGCCGCTTTTCTTGGTCATGCCGCGGATCTTCTTGGCCCCGCCGAGGCCGGCGGGGTGGACGAAGACCGACGGATAGCCGGTCACGCCGTACCGATTCGCCAGGGCTCGCTCGGCGGCACCCTTCTCTGGGTTGACCTTGATCTTGACCAGGTACTTCGTGTACTCCTGGACCACGGCGCGGCTCAGGAGCTCCGACTCGAGCTGCCGGCAGTAGCCGCACCAGTCGGCGTAGAAGTACACCAGGACGGCCTGGTTCTTGGTTCGCGCCCGCTCGAGTCCCCGGTTGAACCCGGCTGCGCCCTGGAACCAGCTCGAATCGGGATCGACCCAGCGCGGCTTCGGCGGCTCGACCACCGGTTTGGGGGCCGGCTCGGGGACCGGCAGGGCCGCGACTGGAGCCGGCACGGGCGCGGAAGGCCTCTGCCGAGACACACGTTCCGACGAGCGATCGGCCGCGGAATCGCGCGGGATCTCCGGGCGAAGGCTCGGTACCGGCTCCGGCGGAGCTTCCAGATCATCGACCCGGCCTTCGACCCACTGCAGAGCAGCCAGGGTACCGAGCGCCAGCAGAATCACGACACCCAGGATTGGCTCCAACCGGAACCCTCGGGCCGGTTCGCTCTGATGGGGCGTGCTCGGCTCTTCGCGCGTCCGAATCTTCGCGAACACCACGCCGCAGGCCACGCATTCGCTGGCTTCCGGCACCGTGCGGCCGCATTTCGGGCAATCCATCGTCGGCGGGTTCATGACGGCCAGCCACAACCTAGCATCCGGAGCGCGGGATGGAAGTAAGCTGCATCACAGCGACCCGGCTAGTAGAATCAGCCCTCAGCCCGAGCCCGCGCCAATGGAATCCCAAGTCAAAAGCCCGCCCTCCGGGCAATCTGCCACTACAGGCTCATCGACCTCCGGTGGGTCGGATCGAGGCGCGTTCGAGCGGTTTCTCGAGGACAACCCGGGGTATCGCGACACCGTGGTTTTCGATGAGCTGAGGGCACGCGAGTTCGCGCGGCTGGACCGCCAGCGCCACGTCTACCTGGACTACACCGGCGGCGGCCTCTACTCGGAAGCCCAGGTGCGCCAACACTCCGACTTCCTGCTCTCGCACGTTCTGGGTAACCCCCACTCCTCGAATCCGAGCTCGCTCGATACCACCGACCGGGTCGAGCGCTGTCGCCGCCGGATCCTCGACTTCTTCAACGCTTCGCCCGACGAGTACGGCGTTATCTTCACGGCCAACGCCAGTCACGCCTTGAAGCTGGTCGGCGAATCCTACCCGTTCGAGGCCGGTGATCAGTTTCTGCTCACCTTCGACAACCACAACTCGGTCAACGGCATCCGCGAGTTCGACCGCGCGCACGGCGCCCGGACCACCTACATTCCGATCGTGCCGCCCGACATGCAGGTCGACGAGGGGCGGATCGACGACTACCTGGATCGGGCTCGACCGGGAGGGCACAACCTGTTCGCCTTTCCGGCGCAGTCGAATTTCTCCGGTGTTCTCCATCCTCTGGAATGGATCGAGAAGGCTCAAGAACGGGGCTGGGATGTGCTCCTCGACGCTGCCGCGTTCGTTCCGACCAACCGGCTGGACCTGGGGCAGTGGCATCCCGACTATGTAGCGCTGTCGTTCTACAAGATGTTCGGCCATCCGACCGGTGTCGGAGCGCTCATTGCCCGCTGGCAGGCGCTCTACAAACTCCACCGGCCCTGGTTCGCCGGTGGCACGATCTCGGTCGCCTCGGTCAAGGCCGACCGCCACTACCTGGCGCCAGGGGCGCAGGCCTTCGAAGACGGCACCCTCGACTACTCGAACATCCCGGCGGTCGAGCTGGGGCTCGATTTTCTCGACTCGCTCGGTTACGAGCGAATCCAGAAACGCCTGAAGCCCCTGGCCGGCTGGATGATCGATCGGCTGCTCGAGATGCGCCACCCGAACGGCAAGCGCCTGATCCGGCTCTACGGACCGGGTTGCCTGGAGCGCCGCGGCGCGACCCTGGCGCTCAACCTCGTCGACGCCGACGGCGAGATCATCGACCAGGACGAGGTTCAGAAGCTAGCCAACGAACGGCAGATCTCGATTCGCACCGGTTGCTTCTGCAATCCGGGCGCGGGCGAGGTGGCGCTCGAGATCTCAAAGAGCGAGCTCACC
Source organism: bacterium (assembly GCA_024224155.1). Classification (NCBI taxonomy): domain Bacteria; species bacterium. The sequence goes on along the minus strand of JAAENP010000050.1, from coordinate 37,106 downwards.
GCCTGCTTTCGCAGCTCGCCCGAGCGCATGAGCTACGACGACTTCAGAAACTGCGTTCAGGGCAAGGGCAGCGGCGCGGTGCGCGTGTCTCTGGGAATCGCGTCCAACTTCGCCGACGCCGAAGCCTTCATCGAGTTCGCGCGCGGCTTCGTGCAGGCGTAGGGGCGGGGCGAGTGCGACCCGCGCTCTGTAGCGGTTGAACTCCGTGTCGACCGGAATCCCTCGAAGTTTCTCCGCGGTGATTCGAACCGATAGTAGGCCGCCGGTGCGCTCTTCTCGCTCGCAGGGCCTCGCTCGCAAGAGGCACGCGGCCGGCCCCTCAGACACACAACCGCAAGTGGTTGTAACGATCGACTTCCGTGAACTCGACCGCTACGACGCGGGTGTGGCTTCGCGCGCCGGCCGTCAGGTCAGTCCGAATGCGCCTGGTCGAGCTTCTTGCGGAAGTTCTTCGCCCACGACTTGAAAGCGGCTTTGACGTCTCCCCACTCTTTCGATCCCTTGATGACGCCACCCATGCGCCGGGGCTCTTTGGTTGCTACGACAGCATCTTGAGGTCGTTCGGGTCAATGCCCTCGTTTTTTCGCCTCGGAGTGGAAATAGACCAGCGGCTGGTCGAGAATGAACTCGCGATAGCCTTTCCAGTACTCCTTCCGACTTCCGATACACGAGAAGGTCCTTCTTATCGGCACTCGGTTCGAGATCCGAGTGGTCGCCGAGAAAACCCGAGAGCGTCTGCTGTTTCTTCTTCTTGGCCTCCGCCTCAGTAGAAGTCAAAAGGCCGATTGCGACGAACGCCACGGCTACCACGACAACAGCTTTCGTGATTCTCATTCCGCGAGCCTCCTAACAGTTCGTCGTGTTTCCTTCAGAACTCCCGGATGAGCAATGTGCAGCCCGACCATCCGAGCGATGAGTATCGCCAAAAACAGTTGCCCGGTGACGGCCTCCATCCAGGCAAACGTCTGGCTCCAGTGATTTGCCGGTGAGATCTCGCCGTAGCCGAGTGTCGTCAAGGTGACGAAGCTGTAATAGATGAAAGCGTACTCGCTACCCGGTATTCCCGTATCGAAGACCAGGTCGGCCGGCAATCGAAACGACGCCGGATCGATAATTGCCACAAGGCCGTAGAGGAGCGCCCAGATCAGGCCCAGTAAGAGATAGACGGCGATCGCACCGGCGATCTTGTCGCCGGTCACCGGGCCGGATCTCAGAACCGACGTGAAAACAACCACGGTCGTGAAGATCAAGAAAGCGAGTCCGAGCATGGTTGCGACCAGCGGCGCCGATCCCTGCGGTTCGGCGAACGCCGCGATCTGAGCAACTCCGGCTGGTGCACCGAGAAGAGCCGCCGCCCACAGATGCCACCGGCTTCCACCGATGGAGTAAACGGCAAGGATCAGCACCATGACCATGCCAAAGCGAAAGAATCGCACCCGCTCGAGCTCCACCATGATCGGGTATAGCACGAAGAGCGCCACCAGTGAGATCAACAAGGGCAGCAGCTTGCCGGGTGCTAGCAGGCGCTTGAACATCGGGTTGAGAACCTAACCATGGATAAGACGGTCGACCGGAAGACGGTCGACACGGAGGTCGACCGCTACATCGGTACGCGTCGTTGCGCTCAATATACGAAGTCCTTGAAGCGGACCTTGAAGAACAGCGAGTAGAGAATCGGGACGACGCCCAGTGTCAACGCGGTGGCGAAGACCAGCCCGAACATGATCGCGACCGCCATCGGTCGGTACATGACGCCGCCGCCGATGTATAGGGGGATCAGGCCGCCCAGCGTGGTGAACGTCGTCAAGAGAATCGGACGCATCCGCCGCTGGGCCGACTCGACAATGGCTCGCCGCGGCGTGAGGCCATTCTCGGAGATCTCGATCTCGATCCGGTCAAGCAACACAATGGCGTTGTTGATGACGATGCCGGCCAGCGACACGATGCCCAGCAACGTCATGAAGCCGAAGTAGGAGCGCATGACCAGGAGACCGATCACCACTCCGATCAGGCCCAACGGAATCGTGATGAGGATGATCAGCGGTCGGCGAATCGAGTTGAACTGGCTCACCAGGAGCAGAATGATGATGAGCGCCGCGACCGGAAGCTGCTCGCCGATCGAAGCGTTGGCTTCCTGCGAAGCTTCGTCCTCACCACCGATCTCGTAGGAATAGCCCAGGGGCCAGCTGGCACTGTCCTGATCGAGAAGCGGCACCAACTCCTCGTTGACCGCGATCGCGGTGAAACCCGGCTCGAGATCGGTGGCAACGGTAACCGTCCGCAGCCGATCTCGGCGGCGGATGTTGGCCGGCTGCCAGGCCACTTCCAGGTCGGCTACCTGCTTGAGTGGAACCGAAAGGCCGGTCGCCTGCGAGAACACGTTCAGGCTGTCCAGCTTCTGCAGGTTCAGCCGGTCGGCGCCGACCGAGCGCAGAGTCACCGGGATGATCTTGTCGGCCTCGCGGTACTCGGTGGTGGTGATCCCCGAGAGCACCGTCTGCAGCGAAACCGCGACATCCTGATTGGTAACACCCGCGCGCTGTGCCCGGGCCTGGTTGATCTTGACCAACAGTTTTTTCGAACGCGCGCCCCAGTCATCGGAGATGTTTCGCGGTCCCTCCACTTCGACGAGGCGGCTCTTGACCTGATCGACCAGGCGGAAGATCAGGTCGGCGTCTCGCCCCGACACCCGAACCTCGATCGGATCGCCCGCTGGGGGTCCCAAGGGGAGCGGCTCGATCTTGGCCTTGAGTCCCGGAAACCGGCGGCAGAAGACACGGAGCTTCTCGACCGCAACGTCGATGTACTCCCGCGATGAGGCATTGATCACCAGGATGGCGTACTCCGGACTGGCCTGCTCGGGGCCGTAGGAAAGAAAGAAGCGCGGGGCGCCCTCGCCGATGAAGGTCGCCCAGTTGGTGACCCCGTCCTCTCCGACCTCGATCTCCTCGGGCGTGGCAACCAGGTTGTACTTGATGAACGTCTCGACCTCGAGGACCACTTCCTCCGTACGCGCCAACGGCGTCCCGGTCGGCAAGAACAGCTCGGCTGTCAACGACGGCCGCTCGTTGGGAGGGAAGAAGATTGCCGGCACCAGACCGAAGAGCTGCATAACACCGAAGAAGACCAACGCAACCACCGCGACCGACACCCAGGGCCGGCGCAGACTCGCCAGCAGCCCCGACCGATATCCCCTATAGAACGGTGTGTCGAAGGCACCTTCCCCTCTCGGCTTCACCTTGAGAAACATGACGCAAAAGAGCGGAATCATGGTCAGGGCCAAAACCCATGAGCACAGCAGGGTGATCGTTACCACCTGAAACAGCGCCGCCGTGTACTCACCCACCGCCGACTTCGCCAGGTAGATCGGCAGGAAGGCGGCCGCGGTCGTCAACGACGACACCAGGAGCGGGGTCTTGAGCTCGGCGGCCGCAGCGATAGCGGCCTCCTTCGGCGGTTTCCCCTCGGAGATCTGCACCATGATCGATTCCGACATGACGATGGCGTTGTCGACCAGCAGCCCGAGAGCGATCATCAGCGCCGCCAGCGACATCGTGTTGATGCCGACGTCGAACAAAGACATGAATATGAAAGCCATGACGATCGCCATCGGGATCAGGCTGGCCACGACCAGTCCGGTGCGAAGCCCCAGGCTCGCCAACATCACCAGCATCACGATGGCCACGGCCTGCACCAGATTGCCGACGAAGCCATCGACCTTCTTCTCGACCTCGCCGGCCTGAAACTGGGTGAACTCGAATTCGACGCCGTGCGGATAGCTTTCCTGGGCATGGGCGATGGTCTTCTTGACCTCCTCGCCGAGAACCAGAATATTGCCGCCCTCGCGCATCGAAACCGCCAGCGCCAGACCCGGTTCGCCGCTGGCTCGCATCTTGCGACTCGGCGGATCGACGTAGCCACGGCTGATCTCGGCGACATCCTCGAGATAGATCAACTCGTCGCGACCCGGCAGGCTGATGATGGTGCGCGCCAGGTCGGCGACCGACTCGAAGTTGCCTGACGGCTCGAGAACGATCTCCTCGTTCAGGGTCCGAACCTGGCCGCCGGGGTTGATGATGTTGCGGCTCTCGAGAATGTTCTTGAGCTGGCCCGGCGACAGACCCAACTCGGCCAGCCGGGCGTTGTTGTACTCGACAAAGACCCGCTCTTCCTGCTCGCCGTGGATCTCGACCTTGGCGACCTCCTCGATGAGCAGGAGCTCGTCGCGCACCTCGTCGGCGACGTCTTTGATCTCGGCGTAGCTGTAGCCGTCGCCGGTCAGGTTGACCACCGTGCCGAACACGTCACCGAATTCGTCGTTGACATTGGGCCCGATGACGCCATCCGGGAGCTCGCCCGCGGCCCGGCTGACCTTGCGCCTCAGGTCGTCCCAGATCGGCCGCATCACCTTGTAGCGTTCTTGAATGTCGACGATGATGATCGAGACTCCGTTCTTGGACTGGCTGTTGATTACGTCGACCTGGGGAATCTCCTGAATCGCCTTCTCCAGCTTGTCGGTGACCAGCTGCTCGACGCGCTCGGGACTGGCTCCCGGAAAGTAAGTGATCACCATCGCGGTGCGGATGGTGAACCCGGGGTCTTCCGACTGTGGCATCCCGAGATAGGCCTGGATGCCCGCTACCGCGAGCACCGCCAGCACCACGAACGTGATGCGGTTCTTCTCGATCGCCGCTCGGGTCAGATTCACGAAGGGATCTCCACGACCTTGACCTGCTCTCCGTCCGACAGCCGGCGCACACCGGCGGTGACCACCAACTCACCGTCCGCGAGACCGCTTCGGATCTCCAGCCCGTCACCGGTGAGCTCGCCTATGGTCACCGCACGACGTTCCACTCGAGCAGTGAGAGTTTCCGCCTCGCTCCCCTTCTGTGCGAGCTTCAGGACGAAGACGAACCGCCCCTCCCGATCCTCGCCGACCGCGACCGGTGACACCAGCAGCCGTCCCTGAGTTGCCGCGGTCGAAAACCGGAAAGCGACCTCGGCAGCCATGCCGGAGCGGATATCCGGATCGGATTCCGTGAGTTGGGCCGTAACCGGGAAGGTGGTCGCGGTGCCCACCGCCGCGACGCCCGCCTCGGTGACTTGGGCGTCAAAGGTCCGTCCGGGCAAAGCGTCGAAGCGCACTTCGACGGTCTGTCCGAGCTCGACGGCGGAGATCACCGCCTCGGGCAGAGCCACCTCGACCTCGGTATCAGAGCCCGCGGTCAGGAGAATGACCTTCTGGCCGGCGTTGACGTTCTCGTTGACCTCGACATTGACCGCCGCGACCGTGCCGCCGACCGGAGCCCGCAGAGTGGCGTAGGAAACCTGCTGGCGGGCCTGCTCGAGCCGCTTCTGGGCCGCCTGTACTTGCGCGAGGCTGGACTCGCTGCTGGCCCGGGCGCCATCGAGCTCGCGCCGGGAGGCGTTGTTGTTTTCGTAAAGGCCGCGCACGCGCTCGTAGTCGGCTTCGGCGTTTCGCGAAGCCGCCTCGGCTTGAGCAAGGCCCGCCACCGCTTCCTGGACTCTTAGCTCGTAGTCGGTCGGGTCCATGCGCGCCAGAAGCTGACCGCGGCGCACCTGCTGACCGACTGTAACCGCGACCCGATCTACCGTACCGGCGACTCGGAAGCTCAAGTTCGACTCGACACCCGCCCGAGCGACTCCGGCGAATGTCCGCAGCCGCGCTTCCTGGCTGGTCGAGACCTGTTCGTAGCGAACCGGACGCAGAACGGTCTCGACCGGTGGCGGCTCCTGGCAGGCGATAAGGAGCGTCGCGACAGCCGCTAGAGCTATGACGCCTAGCTCCGTGAACATTTGTAGCGGTCGAGCTCTGTCTCGACCGTCCCTTCCGGGCGGTGGATTCCGGTCGACACGGAGGTCGACCGCTACATCCTCCCGACCGGTCTTGAGCGAGTGAGTATCCCCATCTTTCAACATCGTCATGGTGTTTCCTCGGTGCAGTTGCCTACTGCGTCCCCGCCGGCAACGAGATCCCCTGCAGCGCCACGTAGGCGTCCAGTCGATCGAAAAAATCCCGGCGAAAGTCGTCGTCGGAGAAGAAGTCGAGCAGGTTGGCGGAACGCTGACCCTCCAGCCAATCGATCATGAAGTCGTAGAGGGCGTTGGCCGCCTGTTCTTCGGCGTTGAGTGCCGCGGTCTGGGCGTCGAGAAGATCGAGCAACGAAGCGACACCACGCGAGTACGAGTCCTCCACCAGCTCGAGATTGGCGCGCCCGGCCTCGGCCGCCTGGTTGGCCAGACCGATGCCGACGAAGGAGGCTCGGGTCCTTTCCAGTGCCGTTCTGATGCGCTGCTCGATTCGCTCCTCCGCCGCCGTCCGCTCGAGCCGCAGCCGCTCGAGATCGATCTCGGCCTGTATCTTCTCCGCACCAAGCAGGCCTCCCGTGAAAAGCGGCAGAGTTGCGTTGACGGCCAGGCTCCAGCTCGAATCGTCCGCCCGCGGCAGCTCGAACGGCAAGGCCCCGCCAAGCTCGAAGCCGGACGAGCCGACCCCGCCGCGGCTCAGAATCTCGTCCAGCGCGGCCTGGAGCGCCACGGTCGGGGACCAGAAGGCGCGCTTCGCCGATGCCACGAGCCGCTCCTGCGCCGCGATGCCCGCGTCGATCAGCTGAAGCTCGGGGGCTCGCCCCAGACCCTCGAGCACGATGAAATCTCGAAATACGCCGAAGCCTTTGGGCGTATGGATGAACACCCGAAAGCGCCCCTGGCCGGTCAGGAATCTCGGCGAGTCCAGGGGCACTGCCTCGGTAACGAACAGAGACTCCAACCGGCGACGCAGCAACCGGTTGACCGCGATCTCGGCGGCGCGGCGGTCGCCGACCGCTTCGACCAGAGACTTCCGCGCGGTTGCGCGCTCGCTTTGCCAACGCAAAACCTCGCCGGCCGCGGCGACCCCGATGCTGCGTCGGTCCTGGGCCTGGTCCAGATTGGAGCGCGTGCGCTCGACGTTGTTGCGCTGCACCCGTTCCAGCGCCTTGGCGCGCATGAGGTTGAGATAGGTCGTGGCGGCGTCGAGCGCGATGTCGAGTCTCAGGCTCTTGAGGTCGTACTCGCGCCCTTCCTGAAGTCGCTTCTGGATGTTCAAGTTGGCCAACGCCGGCTCGGAGTACAGAAGCTGGGTCAGCTCGGCCGAGCCCGTGATCGTCCGCTCGGACTGGCTGCCCAGGCTCGCCGCGGCGCGGTCGTCGTCGATTGTCACCGACGTCGCAGACAGGTCGAGCCGGGGCCGTAGCGAGGCGCGCGCGATGGCGACCTCTTCGGCACCGGCGGCAACCACGCGCCGGCGCGCCAGAAGATCCAGATTGAGCTCGACCGCCTCCCGAACCGCCTTGTCGAGCGATAGCTCGTAGGCGCCTTCGATGTCCTCGGCGTGCAGAAGCTCGGCTTCGATCAAAACTTCCCAACGTGGCGACACGTCGATAGCCCGCGCCGTCGCCATGTTGATCACCAGGTTGTCGCGGACGCTGAAACTCACCGGAATATCCGCGGGGTCCTCGCCCAGAAGAATTCGTTGAACATTCAACGCGACTCTTCGGGCGAGCTTCGGGAAGAATTCCGGTGAGCCGGCCGAAGCCAGCATCCCGGCTTCAACGTCGCCACCACCCAACCCCGAGAACACCGGCAGCTTGCGCTCGATCAGCCCATCGATCAGACGCCGGTACTCGAGCTGCGAGAACTGAAACAGAGGCCAGGCGTAGATGGCATCCGTCTCGGGCGAGATCGCCGCCAAGACTTCATCGGCCGACTCTCTCGTCGGAATGTACTCGAAACCGACTCCGCTTCCGGCCAGACTGATACGCGTTCGATCGACCAGCTCCGGGACCGACTCGAGCAACGGCGCCGTCGCCAGGATGCCGACCTGCTGGAATGGAACGATCTCCCGGAAGGTCGCGAGCTCCTGCGCCAGAGTGTCCGGTAGCGCCACATAGCTCAGGTTGTGGATGCCGCTCGAGCCAAACTCGAAGGGCAGGCCCTGGAGGCTCGCGTCGATGACCACCGGCGCGACCACCGGCTTGGTCAGCTCCCCCAGACAGCAGATGGAGTGCGAGGCGATCAGACCCCAGGTGATCACCAAGTCGACCTCGGGGTCATCGAGCAGGCGGTTGATGTTGTCCAAGGCCGTCGCCAGGGTCCAGTCGCCGACGAAGTAGGCGTCTTCCGGAAAGCTGACTTCGAACTCGCCCTCGGTCAGCGCCATGACCTCACGGATCGTGAGCTCCTTGACTGCTTCGTTGAGCTCCCAAGGCCCGTCCACGACCACGCCGATTCGGAACGGCTGCGCGGCCGCAGAAACGGCCACCAACAGAGCCACAAGCACGATCAAGACCGCCCGATGTCCTCGTCCGCTCGCACACATAGACGTCCTGAGCCTCTCGTAAGGTTGGTCGAAACGGGACGATAACAGGTCGGCCAACGAAGCGCGACCCCGCTCGACTCCTTCGATCGGATCGTCGTTAGTTTCACCGCCCTCAGGTAGTATCTGCACAGCCACGAATCGTCGTGGCTCGCCCCAGAATGGCTTCCAACCGAGCAAAGGGACCGCACAGGTACGTGGTGATGGGCGCCGGCGAGGTCGGCTTCCACCTTGCCCGCACCCTGTCCAGGCAAGGCCATGACATCACTGTGATCGACACCGATCCGGCCAAGCTCGAGCGCATCGACGAGGAGCTCGACGTGCTCATGGTCGGAGGCAACGGCGCCCACCCCCCGGTCCTGACGTTGGCCGACGTCGGCTCGGCGGATCTGTTCATCGCGGTCTCCTCTTCCGACGAAGCCAACCTGGCCGCGGCGCACATCGCCAAGCATATGGGCGCGGCCCGGACCATCGTGCGGGTCGGCGAGGCCCAGGAAGTGATCGCCGACCGCCGGCTGTTCGAGGAGCTCTTCGGCGTCGATCTACTGCTTTCTACCCAGCTTTTGACGACGACCCGAATCCTCAACACGATTCGGGGCCACAGCACGGTCGCGGTCGAGTACCTCGCCGAGGGGAAAGTCCAGTTGCGCAAGATCCACCTGGACAAGGACTCGCCGTTGACTCAGAAACCTCTGCGCGAGCTCAAGCTGCCCAACAACACCCTGGTCGTGGCTTTCTTCCACGGCGAAGAGCTCGTCATTCCCTCGGGGGATGACCGCGCCGATGCCGGCGACGAGGCCCTGATCCTCGGCACCACGGACGCCATCGGTCAGGCCGAGAAGATGGTCAGCAGCGGTCGCGAGGTCATCGGCCCGGTGGTCATCGCCGGCGGTGGGGCTACCGGTCACACAGTGGCCCGAATGCTGCTGCGCGTGGGCGCCAAGGTCAAGATCATCGAACACGACCGGCCGCGCGCTAAGCAGCTGGCCGCCGAGTTTCCCGACCTCGAGGTCGTCCACGGCGACGCCAAGGACCTTCAGCTCTTGAAGGCCGAGCGCGTCGACGACGCCCACACGTTCGCCGCGCTCACCGGCGAAGACGAGGACAACCTGATGGCTTGTCTGCTGGCGCAGGAGCTGGAAGTGCCGCAGGTCTTGGCACTGGTTCAGCGCGCCGAGACCTCGAAACTCTGGAGCCGGCTGAACCTTCACGACGTGTTCTCGCCGCGCGCCGTTGCCGCCGAGCGCATTCGGGACTACATCGACAGCGGCTTTTCGGCCAACATCGTCTCGCTCCAGCGCGGCGCGGCGCAGGTCCTCGAGCGCCGCCTGGCCCCGGCAAGCCCGGCCGCGGGAGTCACCCTGGCCGAGATGGACGCCCCCCGAGGCTTCATCGTCGGCGCCGTGGTTCGCGGCCATCGGGTTTTCGTACCGCGCGGCAAAGACCGGCTCGAGGTCGGCGACCTGGTGATTCTCTTTGTTCGCGAAGAAGAGCTCGGAACCGTCCGCCTCCTGTTCCCCGGCCAGGGCAATACGTAGCCTACGCGCCGTGAACTTCCGCTCCGCAGCCTTCTTTCTCGGACGCCTGGTCATGCTCGTGGCGCTGGCAGAGCTGGCTCCTCTCGCCTGCTCGCTGCTCTACAAGGAGTGGGCGGCGGCCCAGGCTTTCGGGGTCTCGGCAATCCTGGCGGCCGTCCTCGGCGCCGCATTGATCCTCTACGGCGAGCGTTCGGAGGCCTACCGGCGCGAGGGCATTCTGATCGTCGCCGGAGGCTGGATCCTGGCTTCGATCGTGGGCGCGATCCCGTACCTGATGACCGCCACCATCGCGAGCCCGGTGGACGCGCTGTTCGAGTCCGCTTCCGGTTTTACCACCACCGGCGCTTCCATCTTGACCGACATTGAAAGCGCCGGCCGCGGCATCCTGTTCTGGCGTTGCTTCACCCAATGGTTGGGCGGCATGGGCATCATCGTTCTGTTTGTCGCTCTCTTGCCCGAGCTCGGACCGGGTGCGCGATTCCTCTACAAGATGGAGGTACCCGGCCCGTCCGCCGAAGCGCTGCAACCGCGAATCCACACCACCGCCAAGATCCTGTGGAAGATCTATCTTGCCCTGACCGCGATTCAGACGCTGCTGCTGAGCCTCGCGGGCATGGATCTCTACGACTCCCTGACCCACACCTTCTCGACGCTTTCCACCGGGGGCTTTTCGCCCAGAAACGCCTCGGTGGCGGCATTCAACTCGCCGCTGATCGAGATCATCATCATCGCGTTCATGTTCGTCGCCGGCGCGAATTTTTCTCTCTACTACCGCGTCTGGCAGAACCGCGGCTGGAATCTGCTCAGAGACGCGGAGTTTCGAGTCTACGTGGGCATCGCCCTGGCCGCGTCGGCCATCGTGAGCTGGGACCTGATGCGCCATCGGGCCTACGACAGCGTCACCGAGGCTTCGCGCGATGGTCTGTTCCAGGTCTTGTCGCTGTCGACCACCACCGGCTACGCAAGCGCCGATTTCGACACCTGGCCGGTGCTGTCTCGGATCATGCTGGTCACTCTGATGTTCATCGGCGGCTGCGCCGGCTCGACCGCGGGCTCCATGAAGATCATGCGCATGGTGATCGGTCTCAAGTCCGCGCTCCGGGAGGTGCGCCTGATCTTCAGCCCCAATACGGTCCTGTCGGTTTTCGTCGGCGGCAAGCGCGTGCCAGAAACGGTGGTGCGAAGCGTCGCGGGCTTCTTTATCCTCTACATCAGTATCTGGGCTTTCGGTGCCCTGGCCCTGAGCATCGGGGGGCCGGATCTCATCACCACCGCCACCGCCTCGGCGGCCACGATCGGCAATATCGGTCCAGGCTTGAAGGCCGTAGGTCCGACCGCCAACTTCGCATTCTTCAGTGCCCCCGACAAGCTGTTGATGGTGCTCCTGATGTGGTTCGGAAGGTTGGAGGTGTACGCCATCGCTGCTCTGTTCACGCGCGCCTTCTGGCGACCGTAGCGGGATTGGCGCGGAAAGATAGACGACCCAGATTGGAGCCAGTCCCCGAAATCCGCGCAGACCGAAGCCTGCTTCTGCCCGGCCCGCTGCCGCCGCTTTCTCACCTCGGCGCGACGCTCCTGCGCCATTCGGTTCACACCTCGCTACGCTACGCCCTCTACCAGTTGGGCCTGCCGACACCCGAAGCTCCTCCCACTCGGTTCGTAGCCCTGAGGCTGTACTTCGACCGGCCCTCGCTGTCGGACTCCCTCGGCACGGCTCCCGGCTCAGAGGAGATCCTCGGCGCTCTCCTGCATCCCGGCGGCGCCGCGGTGGCGCCACTGCCCAGGCGGCTCCGCGGCGCCCTCTGGTTTCATCGCCGGCGTCTGAGCACCAAGAACTCGGCGGCCGGCCGATGGCTCTCGCCGAACCGAACGAGCCCGGCTCGCACCCAGGATCCTCGAGTGCGGTTGTCCGAGCTTCTACCGCCGCTGGGAGACGCGCTCTTGGGAGACCTCATCGCAGCGCTCGACCGACGCCGTTTGCGAACCGGCGGCCAGCACGTCGACCCGGCTCAGAGCCCCGAGGCGGCCCGATTCCTGAAAGATGCCCGGCCGGACCTGTCGCGACTCGGCTTGCCCGATCCGATCGCGGCCTCCTGGAACGACTCCAGGCCGCCACTTGATCCCGGGAGCTCGGTGCCCGTCGAGATCGACTGCCCCGCCGATCGTCTCCGTGGCGGCTTTCGCGAGTACTACCGCCACCTCCTCGACCTCCTGCGCCCCTCGTTGCTGGCACTCGGAGATCGAGCCGTGAGACGGGGCCATCTGGCTTCGGTCGAGGACCTTTTCTTCCTGCCGCTCGACCTATTGGACGATCTCGACGGCGAGCTCAAACCCGACTGGCTGGACGAAGCGATTCAATCGAATCGCGAAGAATGGCGCGAGCTCCGGAGCCGCAAGGCCCCGGCCGACACGCTCGGCAACGTCGAGCCGGCGGCCCGGCTCTCTCTTCCGGACCTTCTCGTGCCCCTGTGGCCGTTGGTCTAGTCCTCTAGGCCCGGACCTCTAGGCAAAGAGGGTCGGAATCGACGGCTGCGCCGGTTTGTCGGTCGCGCTCATGATCTCGCCGTCCACGGTCTCGAAGCTCGCGCTACCCAGGGCAAGCAGGCAGCGGTTCCTCCCCGATTTCTTCGCTTTGTAGAGCGCCTCGTCGGCCAGCTCGAGTAGCGTCCCCGCCTCTTTGACGTGCAGCTCGGGAAAGGCCGCGACCCCGGCGCTCAGCTGCAGCTTGATTCTCCTACCGTGGGGCTTGAACGCCAGGCTCTCGACCGCTTCTCTCAGGCGCTCCGCCACCTGCAACGCGGTATGACCCTCGGTCTCCTCCAGGACCACGGCGAACTCCTCCCCTCCGTAGCGACAGCACAGGTCCTTCTCGCGCCGGTGGCCCTCGAGCACCGCGGCGACAGCCATGAGAGCCTGATCCCCGGTCGCATGGCCGTAGAGATCGTTGATCCGCTTGAACTTGTCCAGGTCGCACATGATCACCGCCATCGGCTGACCCGATTCGACCGCTTGGCCGTAGACGTTCAACAGACGCTCTTCCAACGCGCGGCGATCGGCCAGGCCGGTGAGCGGATCCTGGCGCGCTTCCCGATCGAGCACCACGCTGTGGACCGAAGAGGCCATCTGAGGAAGCAAGGCGTCGAGCCATCCGGTGGCTCCCGGACGCTGCTGCCGGGGATCGCACCACATCCGGATGACGCCCAACCGGCGGCCCGGCACGGCCAACTCGCGCTCGACGATCTGCCAGCTGACGCGCCGGTGAATCCCGGGTAAGGCCGCCGGCCGCGGCGGAGGCTCGGGCTCGCCCTCGCGAACCCAGCCATCGGGCCCGGAGAACCAACTCTGCTCTTCTCCGTTGGCGTCCAGCAGAGCGAGCTGGAACCAGCTGAACGTGACCAGGCGCCGGCACTCACCGAAGATCTGCCTGGCAATGGCCAGGGGCTCGGATTCTCCAAAGATGATCCGGTGACCGGCCAGATGAACCTCCTGCATGGCGTGCGCGCCCTCGATCGCCACCCCGCGCTCGCGATCGAGGCGGGCCAGCTCGAGCGCCAGCACCGCTACCGCTCCGAGGAGGCCAATGCCCGCTCCCCGGCCACTGCCCAGGAAAACCACCACAGAGAGGACCCCGACCAACCAGGCACCGATCTCGTAAGCCAGATCGCGGTTGAAGGCATCCTGCCGCAGCTCGCGATCACCCGTGCTCCAGCGAATCACCTCGGCGATCGCAATCACCAGAAAGTAGAAGCCTCCCGCGGCGAGGCCGGCGCGAAAGACGCTGTCACCCTTTGGCGCGAAGACGGCCAGCCAGGCGACTCCGGCAACGATCACCGCGATCAACCGGACACCCAGAAGCTCGGCCCATTCGTCGGATGGACGTTCGCCGGCGCCGCTGCCCCTGCCGAGGGCGCCGCCGGCTCGAGCGTGGCTCGGTGAGCGCCCCACCGAGATCAGGGAAGCGATGGCCAGAAACGCCAGTGCTGCCGGAGCCGCGAACCGGCTACCGACGAAATGGAGAAGCGGAGGCAGCGCCACCGCGCCCAAACCCAGGCCGCGCCCGGAGCGTGAACCGTAGGCCGCGCCCAAGGCCCCGAATCCCAGCGTCGCCAGCAGCACCTCCACAGGTACCAACCCGGCGCTCGGCGCTCCCTGCGGCAACCACCACGCCAAGACGACCAGAAGAACGCCAAGACCCAGTACTCCGTAACGGTATCTGGAATCCAGGAGAAGTCTCTTTACAGGCACGTTGGATTCGATCGGCACCCAGTCGGGATATCGGGCCGATCGTATGCCCGGCGCGATAACGACGCAATGGAGCTTTCTTGCGGACGATTCTGCTAGCGGAGGTCCCGCGCGGCCGGCAGGATCGAGAATCCGTCGGCCTGACGCACCGCGGTCACCACCGCGTGCGCGACTGCGCGCTCGGCAAGCACGCCGATCTGGTGGGTGTGGGCAGGCTTCCTGGCCGAGGCAAGAGTCACCAGCAGGTCGCCGTCGAAAATCGTCAGGGCGGGCACCAACGTCCTGTAGAGACCGCCGAAGGCCATCTCGGTCACCTTCCGCGCCGAGACCTTGTCCAGAATGGCGTCGGTCAAGACGACCGCCAGGGTGGTATTACCCTGCCAGCGAGTCCCGTCTTCCGGAGTCAGCGAAGCGAAGACCCGATCCGCGCCCACCAACTCGTGGGACTCGGGAGTAGCCCGGCAGCCGGCGAGGATCGTTCCCGACTCCGCGTCGCGCACATCACCGAAGGCGTTGACGGCCACCGCGGCGGCGACCGAAATGCCACCGCTCGTGGTGCAGCCGGCGAAGCCGAACCCACCCTTCATGGCCTGGGACCGGCCAAGGGCCTTGCCGACCGTTGCGCCGGTCCCGGCCCCGACACTGCCACACGCGATGTCGCCCGACGCGGCGTTCTCCACAGCGGAGCGAACCAGCTCCGGGGTCGGTCTCGCCTCGGGGTCGCCGAAGCCAAGATCGAACAGAATCGCGGTCGGAACCGAAGGCACCGGTCCGACATCGGTAGCCAGGCCGTGACCGTGTCGAGCGAGCCAACGACCGACCTCGTCGGCCGCCGAGAGCCCGAACGCGCTGCCGCCCGCCAACACCAGCGCGTGCGCCCGGGAGCCGACGTGATTGGCGCGAGTCAGCGCGTCGAACTGCCGCGTGCTGGTAGCCGTGCCCCGGACCTCGGCGGCGGCGACCACGCCCTCGGGGCAGAGAATCACGGTGACACCGGTCATGCCGTCCGTGTCGGTGCCGTGACCGATCGAGAATCCCTCCACGGCGAGCCGCGGCGAAAGCTCCGGCAGCGGCGCGATGGAATCTCTCGACATGGTTGGCGATCCTGGCAGAGCATTGTACTGGCCCCCTCGGCTAAGATCGGCAGACATCGTGTCGAATCTCGAGTTTTCGCGTACGCCCTGGATCGTCGGTCATCGCGGGGCCGCTGGGGAGGCCTGCGAGAACACACTGGCATCCTTCCGGCGTGGCTTGGAGGCGAGGGCCGACATGATCGAGCTCGACGTTCAGATGACCCGGGACGGCGAGCTGGTCTGCTTCCACGACTGGACCCTGGAACGACTCGCCGGCCGAGCCGAGGCCGTCGAGGAGACAGCCGGTGAGGTGGTGACCGAGATCACGATCGCTCCCGACGGCTCGAAAATCCCGACTCTGAGCGAGGCGTTGGCGGTGATCCCCGAGGACGTGCCACTCAACGTAGAGGTCAAGCGGCGTCGCGCCCGGAGAGACAGGCTCGCGCGAAAGGTCATCCAGGAGCTCGACGGTCGATCACCGATTCTGGTTTCGAGCTTCGACTGGGAGCTCCTGCGGGCGCTTCGCAAGCTCGCAGCGGGTCTGCCGCTGGCGCCCATCGAGCGCTACCAGCCGGGCGAGCTTCTCGAGGCCGGCGGCGAGCTCGGCGCCTTCAGCCTGCACTGTCACCGTCGCCTGGTAACCGAGCACTTCATCGAGCGGGCAAGCGCCGCCGGGTTCGACCGGGTTCTGGCCTACACGGTCAACGAGCCCCACGAGGCCGAGCGGCTGTTGAAAGACGGGGTCTCGGGATTCTTCACCGACCTGCCGGCGAGGCTCGTCGACCACTTCAGGGGCCGGTGAAGAAACAAGTACTGTGGGCCGCCGTCGATCAGGGCTCGACCTCCACCAAGGGCGCTTTGATTTCCGAGCAAGGAGACGCCGTGCTGGAGGCGAGGGCGCGCGTCCAACGTGTCGTGTCCGGTGACTCCGTCGTTCACGACCCGGAGGCTCTTGCCGAAGGCGTCACCCGCGTTCTGAACCGACTTCTCACCAAAGCACCCGAGGCCTCGGTTGCCGGGATCGGACTGACCTGTCAACGCTCGACCTGTCTCGTCTGGGACCGGGAATCGGGCGAGCCCCTTACCGAGGCTCTTTCCTGGCAGGACCGCAGCCAGGCACGACGGGCCGTACGGCTCGCTCATCACGACCGGATGATTCGGCGGCGTACCGGCTTGCCGCTCTCTCCACATTACGCGGCACTCAAGCTGAATCATCTGCTCGGACGGATCCCCGGCGGCCAGCGCAAGGCCGCCCAAGGCGAGATCGTGGCCGGAACCCTCGACGCGTTTCTCGTTCGCCGCCTGGTCGGCAGGGATCTCACCGAGCCCGGCCATGCCGGACGGACACTCTGCTTCCACCTCGACCGTGGCGCCTTCGATCGCGATCTCTGCCGCCTCTTCGGCGTTCCGCCGGCGGCGTTGCCTGCCATCGTGCCGAGCGCGGCGATGCGCGGCTTCTACCGCGACATTGCCCTGACCGCGGTGGCCGGCGATCAGCAGGCCGCGCTCCTCGGCCATGGCGGCTGGCGGCCGGGAGTTACCGCCGCCCATTTCGGCACCGGAGCATTTGTTCTGGCTTCGACCGGGACCCGGCCGAAGCGTGGAGCCGGCGTTTTGTCCGCCGCCCTCGCGACCACGAGCCGAGCGCAGAGATTCCAGGCCGAAGGCTCGGTCAATAGTGCCGGCAGCTCGGTCGACTGGATCTTCCGGATCACCAAGAAGCGGATCCGGGACTGGAGTGAGCGCAAGATCGAGCCCGGCGCGCTGCCCGCGGTTCTGCCCGCCTTCGCGGGCCTGGCTACGCCCTGGTGGAAGCCCGGGGCGCGAGCAATCTTCGCCGCGATCAATCCGGAGACGAGCGCCGACGACCTGATCGCCGCCACCCTGTTCGCGCTCGCCATGCGCGTTCTCGACTGCATCGAGGCCTTGACGCGAGCAGGGGTGCCGACGCGCCTTCTCCGCGTCAGCGGCAAGTTGACGCGATTGAACGGGTTGGTCGCCCTACTCGCAGACGCCGGTCAGCTCCAAGTCGAGGTGTCGGAGCACGAAGAGACCGGTCTCGCCGGAATCGCCCGGTTGGCCGCGGCCGGAGCTCTTGGCAACAGCCGCGCCCTCGAGCATCGACCGAAGACTCGACGGCGAATACGTCCAAGGTGGTCGGTCTCGAAGGCTGCCGAGATTCGCCGCCGCTGGCGGCGCTTCGTGCGGCTCAGCCTCGACGCGGCCGAAGTCGGACCTTTCTAGCCGGCACCTGAATCTCCCCCCTCTCTCTCGAGTTGCCAAAACTGCTCGTCGTAGCCGGGCTTGAGCCAGCGCCTGACCGGTCCCCCGGTTATCTCGAGGCCGCGGTCTTCGAGACTGCGACCCAGCAGATGCAGGAACTCGTTGCGGCCATCGACGACCGCCAGATTCAGAAAAAACTCCCTCGCCCGGCCCGACGGCTCCAGCCGAACGAAACGAAGGCTCTCGCTTCCGGAACGCACCATTCCGCACGACACGATCTCCCCGAGCGGCAGCGATTTGGGCCGGAAATGTTGCAGCAGCTGATACGAGAGGGCTTTCTCCCCGAGCACTACGGCGGGAGAGCGTGTAGCGGTCCACCAGATCTTGAGCAGAGTCACCAAGAACAAGAGGGCGTAGAACACCAGCACGCCGAAGGCCCGGCCGAGGGGCTTCCTTCCGGGCTCTTGGAGAAGCCAGGTGACGCCGCCCAGAATCGCCAACACGCCGATCCCCCAGAGCATGGCCTTGCGGCAGGCGGAGCGCACCCACGGACGGAAAGAGAACGCGGTGCTGGCTGAATCGTCGGCTCCGATCACGCGGCCTATTAGATACCAACCGCGGGTCCGAGAGGCGATTGCGCTAGGCTGCCGCTGCTCCGCCCATCGACAGCTCGGAAAACGTCGAGACGCGGGACGAATCGAGCCCATGAGTCATCGGAATTCAGCGCGACCGGTGGTCGCTTTCGGACTTGCCTTGATCTCGGCTGGCTGGCTTGCTTGCTCGTCGCCGGCCGACCGCAGCCCGCCCGCCGACGCGGTTGGCGCGCCCGAGTTTCTCGCCGGTGAGGATCCCGCGAATTGGGTGAAGATCTACGATCCGGCACGGGCCTGGAACGGCTACACGTTGGCGCTCTACGGACGGCGGATTCCGATGCTTCTCGACATGAACGGGAAGGTGCTGCACTCCTGGACCGAGGCACGAGTCAAGTCGAGGGTCCGGCTGCTTCCCGACTGTTCCCTCCTCGGTCTCGCTCTGGGCCGGGCAATCGTCGAGTACGACTGGAACGGTGAACTGGTCTGGGAGGTGCCGATCGAGAACGCCATCCCCCACCACGACCTCATCCGCCGGGCCAACGGCAACACCATGGTCCTCATTCTCCGAGGGGGAGAGCGGACCGACGACATTCTAGAGATCAACCGAGCGGGCGACACCGTCTGGGAATGGAAGTCGGGTGAGCATCTGGATGCCTACTACGCTCTCGAGACGGCCTCGGCGGAGATCACACACCTCAACTCGATTCAGGAGCTGCCACCCAACAAGTGGTTCGACGGCGGCGATTCGAGATTCCGCCCGGGCAACCTGCTGATCAGCGCTCGCAACATGAACGCCATCTTCCTGATCGACCGCGCTACCAAGGAAGTCGTCTGGACGTATAGCCACGAACTGGACCGCCAGCACGAGGCTCTGATGATCGCCAAAGGGTTTCCCCGGGCCGGCAACATCGTGCTCTTCGACAACGGCTATGCCAGCACACACGTCTACCGGCAGAGCCGGATTCTCGAGATCGACCCCTCCGACAAGGCCGTCGTCTGGAGTTACGACGCCGAGGGCTTCTACAGTCCGACGGGAGGAATCGAGCAACCCCTCCCCAACGGCAACGTCCTGATCAGCTCGACGCGTGGCAGGCGGGCCTTCGAGATCAATCGCGCTGGCCGGACCGTCTGGGAATGGGCGCCGCCTTTCGAGCCCAATCGGCCGAGTCGCATAGCCTACGACCACTGCCCGGAGCTCGTGGCTCGGGCAAAGCCCGACCCGCGGCCGGTCAGGCCTCGAGCCGACTATCGCCACGTCGACCCACGGACCTATGTCTACGCGCGCAAAGGCGCAATCGCTGAAGTGCGGATCGACGGCGCCGAGCGCCGAGCCTTGCGGGAGAAGAACAGCTGCCGCAAGGTGCTGGTCCCCGCCGAAGCGGAAGTTCTGCTCGGCTACGGCATCAACCGGCGTGGAGCGCGCGGAGCCGGACACGCCAACTACAGCGCGCGTTTTCGGCTGACGCTCTCCGGCACCGATCCGCCCACCGAGGAGGTCCTCGTTGACGAGACTCTCGACATGACGCGAAGCAACTGGGAGGAGAGAGCGGTGGGGCTCGACGAACAAGCCTTTCGCTGGGTCGACCTCTGTCTTTCGATCGAGCGAGTTGGAGCTACCACCGAAGCCGAGCCGACCAAGTTCGCTTTCTGGACGAATCCGGTGATTCTCCCCCGGGGACAGCAACAAGGCTCGGCACCGGCAGATCAGCCCACGCTCCTCACGCCCGAGGAAGCCGAAGTCCAGCGTCAGCATCTGAAGGCGCTCGGTTACGTTGACTGAAACGGGCTATTCCTGAATTGGATATTCTCTCGGAATGAGCCCGAGCGAAGATCAGGAGCCTCTGACTGCACTGGCGCAAGGAACGTCGGCCTCGTGGCAGATGCTGGCCAGCCGCTATCTCGGTGAGTATCTGGACAAGATCCGGCTGGCCACGGACAGACTCCCGGAACAGCTGGTTTGGTGGCGCCCACACAAGAACGCACTCAGCGTCGGCAATCTGATTCTGCACCTCCACGGCAATCTCTCGCTGTGGATATCGAGCGGTCTCGGCAAGCGCGTCGTGAGCCGGGAGCGCGGCAAGGAGTTTGCCGCCGATCGCACGCACGGCAGTAGTGAGCTCATGCGACTCATCACCGCAACCGTCACCGACTGCCGCGCCCTCATAGAAGATGTTCCAGATGCAACTCTGGCCGAGAGTCTCGCAATCCAGAGCTACGAGATCGATGTCCGCGGCGCGATCTTCCATGCCGTCGAGCACATGAGCTATCACACGGGACAGATCCTCTACATCGTGAAGACGCTCACTTCCGAGCACGAGGCATTCGACTTCTACACCCGGCATCAAGAGGAGTGATCTGATGACCGACACCAAGCGCATCGCGATCAACACCGGTGGCGGCGACGCGCCGGGCCTCAACGCCGTCATTCGGGCCGCTGTTCTCTCCGCCGAGAGTCGCGGCTGGGACGTGCTCGGAATCTGCCGCGGCTATCAAGGGCTCCTGGACACCCATTTGACCAAGCCCCTGGACCACGATTCGGTCCGCGGCATCGCCCATCTCGGTGGGACCATCCTGGGCACTAGCAATCGTGGTAATCCGTTCGACTACCCCATCGAGCTTGGCAACGGCCGGGTCGAGACCATCGACCGCTCCGACCAGGTGGTCGAGAATTTCCACAAGCTCGGGCTGGACGCCCTCATCGCCATCGGCGGCGACGGCTCGATGGCGATCGCAAATCAGCTCTGTGAAAAGGGGATGCCCGTTGTCGGAGTTCCAAAAACCATCGACAACGATCTCGACGGCACCGTGGTCACCTTCGGCTTCGACACCGCGGTGATGGTCGCCACGGAGGCCATCGGCCGCTTGCACTCGACCGCCGAGGCCCACGAGCGAGTTTTCACCATCGAGGTCATGGGCCGTTATGCCGGGTGGATCGCCCTCTACGCCGGTCTCGCGGGCGGCGCCGATGCCATTCTGATGCCCGAGATCCCCTACGACATCGACATCGTGTGCGAAAAGGTCCTCCGGCGCGAAGCGCGCGGCCGCCGTTTCAGCCTGGTGGTGGTCGCCGAGGGTGCGACTCCCGTCGGCGGCGAGATGACCATCAAGGGAGAACAGGAAAAGGGTCGGGAAGTGCTTCTGGGTGGCGTGGCCGAACGAGTGGCACAGGAAATCCAGGAGCGGACCGGCAAGGAGACCCGGTCCGTGGTCCTCGGCCATATTCAGCGCGGTGGGTCGCCCACCTCCTACGACCGTATTCTGGCCTCGCGCTTCGGCGCGGCCGCCGTGCGAGTGATCGCCGAAGGCAAGAGCTCGGTCATGGTCGCGCTCGATCCGCCGATCGTGCGTACGGTGCCGCTCGCCGACGCCACCCGGCGCATGAAGACGGTGCCGCTCGACGGCGATGTCATCTGCACGATCCGCGAGATGGGTGTGTCGCTGGGCGACGAGTAGAGACTCGTCCCACCTCTGTTCAACCCGCCGGAGCTGGCGCGAGACGAACGCTCACTTCGGGAGTACTCGCCGCTTCCAGGTTCAGCTTCGCGATCTTGCCCGCGGCCATGAGGTCCGCCCGGACCTCGTCGAGCGCGTCGAGGCGCGCCTGCGTGTCGCGCACGGTCACCTCCTCGACCTCCGCGCGCAGCGACACCTTCGCCTCGGTCTTGGCTCGCCGCACCTCGGCGAGCGCCGCCGCCGCGACCTCGAGGGAAAGCGGCCGCGCCTCGCCGGCGCTATCAGAGCCAGCTGCGCCAGCGGCGGCGAGCGCTCTGAGCTCGCCCGCGTCCGGCCAGCCCGAGGCGTGCACCGACCCTTCCCGCCACCAGGACCAGACCTCCTCGGTGGTGAAAGGCAGAAACGGAGCCAGCAGCTTGAGCTGCACCGCCAGGGCGCTGAGCAGAGCACGATTTGCCGAAGCCGCCGCGGCCTCGCCCTCGTTGCCGTAGGAGCGGCTCTTGACCAGCTCGAGATAGTTGTCGCAGAAACCCCAGAAGAAGGCTTCGCTGCGCTCGAGAGCCCGAGCCTGATCGTATCGCTCGAGATCCCGGGTCGTGGCCTCGACGACCTCGGCCAGAGCGAGCAGCATCGACCGGTCGAGCGCGCAGCGTACCTCGCCGGTCGGACCGCTGCGCGAAAGCACGAACTTGGCCGCATTGAGCACCTTGATCGCCAGCTTGCGGCCGATGCGCAGCTGGCCCTCATCGAACGCGGTGTCGACCCCCATGCGAGCACTGGTGGCCCAATAGCGGACGCCGTCCGAGCCGTAGCGTTCCAGAAGGTCCATGGGCGTGACCACGTTGCCCTTGGACTTGGACATCTTCTTGCGATCCGGATCCAGCACCCATCCCGAGATCGCCGCGTTGGTCCAGGGTAACGAGTCGTGCTCGAAGTGCGAGCGCACGACCGTCGAGAACAGCCAGGTGCGGATGATCTCGTGCGCCTGCGGCCTCAGGTCCATGGGGAAGATGCGGTCGAAGACCCCATCCGGCTCGCACCAGCCCCCGGCGACTTGCGGCGAGAGCGAGCTCGTCGCCCAGGTGTCCATCACGTCCGGATCGCCGACAAAACCTCCCGGCTTGCTCCGGTCTGCCTCCGAGAAACCCGGCGCAGGCTCGCTCGACGGATCAACCGGCATCGCGTCCTCGGCCGCCACGATCGGTGAGCCGTAGTCGGGCTCACCCTCCTCGTCGACCGGGTACCACACCGGAAACGGGACGCCGAAGAAACGCTGGCGGCTGATGCACCAATCGCTGTTCAAGCCCTCGACCCAAGCCGAGTAGCGGGACTTCATGTAGGGCGGATGCCAGGCGATCTGTTCGCCGCGGTCCAGAAGCTCGCTCTGGTATTCCAGTGTCTTCACGAACCACTGCCGGCTGGTCACGATCTCGAGCGGCCGGTCGCCCTTCTCGTAGAACTTGACCGGATGAGTGATCGGTTTGGGATCGGCCAGCAGGTCGCCGGACTCGGTGAGCTGCTCGACGATGCGTTTCTGAGCCTTCTTGGTATAGAGGCCTTCGAGCTCGGCGTAGCACCGCCGCGCCCGTTCCGGATCCTCCGACTCCCAACCTGGTTCGCCCCAGGGAATCGGCGCGAGCGTTCCCTTTCGGCTCACGGTCGCGCGCACCGGCAGCTTGAGTTCCCGCCACCAGACGATGTCGGTGGCGTCACCGAATGTGCAGATCATCGCGATGCCGCTGCCCTTGTCGGGCTCGGCCAGCTCGTGCGGCAGCACCGGAACGCGAACGCCGAAGAGTGGGGTCGTGACCTGCTGGCCGAAGAGGGGCCGGTAGCGCTCGTCTTCCGGGTGCGCGACCAGCGCCACGCACGCGGGGATCAACTCGGGACGCGTGGTTTCGATGGCCACGACCTCCTCACCGTGGTGGAACGCCAACCGGTGATAGGCGCCCGCGGTCTCTCGGTCCTCGATCTCGGCCTGGGCCACCGCGGTATGGAAATCCACGTCCCAGAGAGTCGGCGCTTCGACCTGGTACGTCAGTCCCTTCTCCAGCATGCGTGCAAAGGCCCTTTGCGAGACCCGCTGCGCGATCTCTCCAATGGTCGTGTAGGTCAGCGACCAGTCGATCGAAAGACCGAGGTGGCGCCATAGGTTCTCGAAGGCCTGCTCGTCGATCTCGGTGAGCTCGAGGCAAAGATCGACGAAGTTCCGGCGCGAGACCGGCTCGAGCCGTTTGCCCGGCTTCTCGGGCGGAGCGAAGTCCTTGTCGTAGGGCAGGCTCGGCTCGCAGCGGACGCCGTAGTAGTTCTGCACCCTGCGCTCGGTGGGCAGTCCGTTGTCGTCCCAGCCCATCGGATAGAAGACCTTACGGCCGCGCATGCGCTGGAAACGAGCAATGGCGTCGGTCTGGGTGTAGGAGAAGACGTGGCCGACATGAAGAGAGCCGCTCACCGTCGGCGGTGGCGTGTCGATCGAGTAGACCTCGTCCCGGGAAGCCTCGCGATCAAACCGGTAGGCGCCATCGGCCTCCCAGCGCTCGCACCATTTGTCCTCCAGCCCTTCGAGAGACGGCTTCTTCGGGATCTGCTCTGGATCGTGCTGGCTCAATCGGGGGGACTCTCTTTCGCGTGGTGTTCGCGAGGCCGCGGAAGTCTAGCAAAGCATTCGGGGACACCATTCCTTGGTGTCCCCTCCCGACCGGTTTTCGAAGCCGCGCTTCGGCCTGCCGCTCGCCACCGAAGCGCGGACGTAGGGCGCTAGTCTCAATGAAGCACCGGGAACTCGGTCGACACGGAGGTCAACCGCTACACCCTCTCGAAAGCCGTCTTCGCTTTCTCCTCTACGCGATATCCAGAAGCACCTTCAAGACGCCGGGCTGGGCGGCTCTCTCAAAGGCCGTCAAGCCATCGGCGAGCGGAAACCGTTGCTCGATCAGCGACTCGACGTCGACCCTACCTGCCGCCAACAGCTCGAGCGCGGGCGCGAAGGGCCCGCAGCGCGAGCCGATCAGTGTGATCTCGTCGACCACCAGGCTCGAGACGTCGATAGCAAGCTTGCCGGCGTAGGTCGATTTCATGACCAGGGTGCCTCGCGGACGCAGAGCCCGTCTCGCCATCTCGAAACCCGCCGAATTGCCGGTGCACTCGACCGCGACGTCGAAGCTTCCCGCGGCGACATCCTCGGGGCCGATGACCTCGATTCCACGACCCTCGAGCAGGGCTCGCTTCTCGGGTCTGCGATTTACCGCCACCAGATCGCAACCGGTGAGCGCCAGGATCTGGGCGATCAGGGTGCCGAGCTTGCCGATTCCGGCAACCAGCACCCGATCTGCGGAGGAGATCCTCACCTGCTCCTGGATCTCGAGTGCCGCGGCCAGCGGCTCGGTGAAAGTGGCGACGTCGGTGGGCACGGCATCCGGCACGACGTGGAGGTTCCCGATCGGCAGAGTCAGATACTCGGCGAAGGCACCGTTGCGTCCCACGATGCCGAGCACGGTGCGGTTCTCACAATGGCTCGACCGGCCCGCGGCACACGCCGTACAAGTTCCGCAGGAGGCGTTGATCTCGCCGACCACGCGCTTGCCGATCAGCCCAGGTGCTCCTCCCACCACTTCTCCAACGAACTCATGGCCCGGAACGCCGGAGAACGGATAATAGCCGCGTAGGAGCTCAAGATCGGTATTGCAGATGCCTGCCCGGAGAACTCGCACCAAGGCCTCGCCGGCGGGTGGTTCTGGGACCGCAAGATCCTCCCGAAGCGAGAGCTTCAGGTCTTCGAGCCAAAGACCCAGCATGAAACGGATTCTATGCTGCCGAGCAACGCCGACGACGGCGTCGCCCCGCCTGCTCGGGGCCTTACGAGGGGAGCCCTCCGAGGGACGCTGATGCGAGGGATCCCTCGCTACGCTCGGGATGACAGCGAAAGAAGCGCGCCTCTCAGCCGAAGAAGCGGTAACAGGCTACTCATTCCCCGAGACGACATCGCCACAAAACCCATGCTCCCCAGGAAATGAGTAGCCTGTCACCGAAAAACAGCGGAAGAAGAAAGAAAAAGGGCCGCCCCGAAGCGCGGCCCTTGGCCCATGCCGTGCGGTCCAGGAAGGACCGGCGCAGACTTTAGAAACGGATCTCGACTCCCCAGCGCATTTCCCAGAGCGACCGGAACTCCAGGAGGTTGTCGATGGTGGCATTGCTCTCGTTGAAGTCCGTGAAGACGTACTGCCCCGCCGCGTTGACATCCGTATCGACCACCTCGGGGGTGAAGAAGAAGGCGTCGTAGACCTTGCCCCAGTCGTCGTTGAGGAAGTTCCCAAAGTTGTAAATCTTGACGAAAGCTCTGCCGTTCACCCTGGCGAAGCCGAGGGCAAAGTCCTGGTGGACGCCGATGTCGACGCGATTGCTCCAGCGGGTGTGGGTGCCGTTGCGGGGCAGGAAGCCGGGCCCGAAACCCTGCCGTTGGACCCAGTCGAAGAACTCCTGCGTCTGGAAGGAGTCGGCGAAGACCACGTTGGGGTCGTCGGTGCCGGTCGGTACGTAGAGCAGGTGGCGGCCGAAGAAGCCGTCACCCTCCAGATCGCCGCCGTTCATGGCGAAGCTCTGCGGCTGGCCCTCCTGGAGATAGCCGAACAGGGTGAAGCGCGTCTCGTAGCTGCCGAAGAACTCCCGGCCGAGACTCGCCCGAACGGTGAAACGGTGCGGCACCACGTAGTTGGATTTCGCGGGCCGCGGGTTGTTGATGTCGCTCGTGGCCAGGTTTTCGAAGTTCGAGAGCGCGACAAAGGATGTCATCGGGCTGACGTCCTTGCCGTCTATGTTGGCGTAGCCGAGCGAGACGTCGAGGCCGTTGTCCCAGCGCTTCGTGACCAGGAGCGAGAGGATGTCGGCGGAGGCGCCGAAGCCCGAGTTGGTCAGCATGAGGTTGTCCGAACCGTTCGTAAAGTCGTAGATCGGTGCTCCGGCCAGTGTCGTCCCGACGATGGTCTGGGAGAGGTCGACGTAGATAGCGGAGTCCTCGAGCTCGGTGTGGAGGTAGTCGAAGTCGGCCTGGTAGCCGCTGTTGAAGCGATAGGTGAGGCCGAGCGAGAACTTATCCTCGAACGGCTGCTCGTAGTTCGGATCGATCAGCACCAGCCTGCTGCGGGCGGCGTCGGCGGCGGTGGTGCCGGCGACCTGGTCGAAGAGCGTCTGGGGAACGTCTCTGCCCGGATTGGGGCCGGTCAAGGGGATCGTGCCGTCGAACACCGAGCCCCTATCGAAATTGTCGAGACGCGTCTGCACGTTGGTCACGCCGTCATTACTCCAGGCGTTGGAGACCCAGACATTGGGGTTGCCACCAGAGAAGCGGCCAAGGCTGGCGCGCACCGACATCTGCGGCTTCGGGCCCCAGATAACGCCCAGGCGGGGCATCAGCAGGCTCAGGCCATCGAGGTTCGAATCGTTGCGCAGCCCGCCGTTGGCGTCGGTAAAGGCCTGATTGAAGGTGGGATTGTCGCTGCTGGTGAAGAACTCGTAGCGCAGACCCGCCGCCACCGTCAGATTGCGCTCGTCGAAGAAGATCTCGTCCTGCAGGTAGATCGAGTTGAGCGTGTTCCCGAAGCTCGCCGCGGCGTCATTGGCAACGTTGGTCCCGCCGCCACTGCCGTAGTAGACGCGGCTGGGCCGGCCGAGCTCGAAGCGATCGATGCCCGAGACCCCGCACGCTGGATCATCGAACCGCCCCTGCGCCGTGAGATCTGCACAGAAGGCGGGATTGCCGACCGAGCTGTCGAAGAAGTCCCACTCGCCGCCGCGGGAGTGCTGCACGAAAATGTTGAAGATATCGTTCTTCTCGATCTCGTATCCCGCCGTGAAGACGTTACGCCCCCTGAGGAGCTGTGCCGACAACTTAGCGTAATCCGTGTCGGTGGCCAGGGAGTTGGCCTGACGCGAGTCGTCCGCTCCCAGGTAGACCGTGCCGGTGCGGCCGCCGATGCTGATCTGGAAGTCGCCGAAGTCCGGGGGGCCAACAGTGACCTGAGAATCGTCCATCGTGTTGTTGCTGAGAAAGAGCTCGGTCGAAAGGGCGTCGCCCCACTGCGAGGAGAGCCGGGCCGTGGTGGTCGTCGACTCGGCGCCCTTGGTGTAAAAGTGGTTCGGGAACTCGAACTCGTTGTTGTCACTGTCCGAGCCGCGGGCCTGGAAGCCGTCGTAGAAATTGTAGATCAGCGACAGATTGTGGCGATCGGCGGCGTTCCAGTCGAGCTTCAGCATCTGCTTGTCTTCCTCCTGGGAGCCATCCCCCGGCAGGCCGCCCGGATCGTAGCCGTAGAGGCTGTTTGCGATCGAGACGATGCGGTCGTAATCCGCCTGGCTGAGCCAATCGCGCTCGACGCCGTTGCCCGAGCCCGCGTAGCCATGGGCGAGGAAGCGCGGCGACTCGGTGGTCTCGTAGGCCGCGAAGAAGTGAAGCTTGTCCGCCATGAGGCGGCCACCCAGCGTGAACCCGGTCTTGGTCGATTCGAAAGGCGGCGAGCTGAAGTCACCCGATTCGCCGCCCAGCGAGTCCCCCTTTAGACTCTCGTCGGTGTACTCGTAAAACAGGTTGCCTTTGAACTCGTTGGTGCCGGACTTGGTCACCGCGTTGATGGTGCAGGCCGAGAATCCGCCGTAGGTGACGTCCGCGGGCGCCAGCTCGACCGCCAACTGGGCGATGGCGTCGTAGGGGAAGGGCATCCCGGTGGCCGTCGAGTAGCCGTTGGTGTTCAGGCCGAAGCGGTCGTTCTGTCCCACCCCGTCCAGCGTCACGCTATTGAAGCGAGGATGCTTGCCGGCGCAGTTGACCTCGAAGCCACGTTCGCCGTTGTCGATGTTGACCCGCGGGTCGATGCCGTAGGCGTCTTGGATGTCCCGGTTGAAGGCGACCGTAGTCTCCAGCTTGAAACTATCGAAGGTCGCCGCCGGACCCGTGGCCACTTCGACGAAGTCGCGAGAGGCGGTGACGGTCACCATCTCCGTGATCACCTCGGGGTCCACCTTGATCCTGAGGTTGTAGATCTCGGCCACCGCGAGATTCGGGACCTCGACGGTCTCCAGATCGTTGACGATGACGATGTAGGGCCCGCCCGGCGACAGGCGCGTCGCCAGGAAGAGGCCGTCCGCGTTGGAGGTGAGACTCTTGATGTTGCCTGTACGCGTGTCCAGAACCTGGATCCTAGCTTCGGCGATCGGCTCGTCATCGGCGTCCACGACGGTTCCACGGATCGTGGCGGTCGTCTCCTGTGCCGTGGCGGTGGGCGTCAGGGTGAGCGACACCACCAGCGCAAGGGCCAGGGCAAAAGTAAGAAGCGTTGTTCGTTTCATAACTTCTAGAATCCTCCCACTAAGAATTAGACCGAGGGTTGAAAGTTCGGGTTCAACGTCATGACCCACGGCGCACGGCACCGTGTCGATCTTGTAACGAGATAAACCAACATCAATTCGGAAAAGTTGGCGAGACAGCACACTTCCGATTGCGAAACGCTAACCAAATAGGCCTGTCCAGATCAACCCTCGTTCGGGTGGGTTTCTGCGACTCTCGAAGACCGCTTGAAAAATTCAAAAAAACGAATCGCCGAAACTTCATTGAATGTCGAAGTTACCCCTGTAGGAAAGGCTCTTTCCTGTCAAAACTTCATTAATTCGAATCTCACGCTGCGGGCTTCTCGAACACCATCATATCGACCGGCGGATTGATTTCGAAGGATTCGACCGTCGCGGTCGCAAACTCGTCTCCGTCGATCTTGGTGACTCGCTTGTGCGGCAAGGTGTATTCCCCGACGCTGCGGTAGTCCGAGAACACGACCTCGTACTCGCCGGGTGCACCGGTCGCCGGATGGGTTCCCTGGTACATCTGCTTGACGAGCCGGCCCTCGCTATCGATCCAAAGCCGGGTCGCGAACGTTGGCGACGAGACCAGAACCGTCTGGACTTCGTGCCCTTCGATCTCCTCACTCCCGACCAGCGCGACTTCGAGGTCTTCCGAGCGATGATTGCGCAGCAGCGAGAACAGCTCGCGGCCGAGCTCGCGCACCTGACGCTCGACCTGCTCGGCCGGGAGGGGCTGGGAGCGGCCCCCCATGCGAACGAAACCCTCGCCGCCGGTCACCACGACTTCCTGCATGCCGACCGGCGTCTGAATCGTGAGGTAGAGCCGGTCCGGAAAGACCACCAGAAAGGTCTGAGCCAGGGTCATCTGCTGCCCCTGCATGGTCACGTTCAGGCTGGTGCTGGTGCGCAGAGCCTCGAGAGCCGCCGAGTTCTCACCCCCGAGGGCCGAGACCATGCGGCTGAAGACCTCCCGGCCGGCCGTCATGTCGTCCTCGGTAACCTCGACCGCGGCGGTGCGATCGGGCGGACTGGGGATCGAGATATCGATATCGCTCACCTCGCCGAAGCTCGACAGCGGGCGATCGAAATCTTCGGCGCGACCGACGACCAGCAGCGTGGCCTTGTCGGGGTGGAGATGGGCCTCCGCCACGCGCGCCACATCCGCGACCGATACCTTCTCGATGTTCGAACGATAGGTCTCGAGAAAGTCGACCGGCAGGCCATAGTAGTCATAGAGCATCTGCTGCTCCAGGACCTGACCCTTGGAGGCGTAATTGAAGATGAAGGAGTTGAGAATCGTGTCCTTGGCCCGAGCGAGCTCTTCCTCGGTCGCCGGGTTCGAGATCATTCCCTCCAGCTCTTCGTAGAGCGCGTCCACGGCCTCGCCCATGGTCTCCGACTTGGTCTGCAGGCCGAAACCCGTGACCCCGGGATAGGCGAACGACGAGCCGACGCTCCCGCCGGCGCTGTAGGCGAGTCCCTTCTCGGTGCGGATATTGCGCAACAGCCGGCCGGAGAATCCGCCGCTCAAGACCTCGTTCATGACCTGGAGAGAGAAGAAGTCCGGGTCGTCGACCGTGATCCCGAGATGTCCAAGGCGGACATTGGCCTGGGTGACATCGCTCTTTTCGATGAAGTAGACACCCGCTTCTTGGTCCTTGCGATACGGAATCTCGAGCTCGTCAAAGGGCGGACCCTCGGGCCAGTCTCCGAACGTGTCCTGGAGTTTCTGCTTCATGCCGGCGCTGTCGAAATCACCCACAACGCCCAGGTAGACGTTGTTGGGGTGGTAGAAGCGCCCGTGCCATTCGGAGAGGCCCCCTCGGTCCACCGCGGCCACGGTCGCGTACTCGGTCAATCGCGACATCGGCGCTTCGGAACCGTAGACAAGCCTCGAGAACTCTCGCGGGGTAATCGCCAGCACATTGTCGTTGCGGCGGGCGATCTGAGCCCGGGTCTGGGCTTTGGCGATCTCGAGCTTGTCCTGATCGAAGACCGGGTATCTGAGAACATCGTGAAACACCGGCAGAACCTCGTCGAAGTCGCCGGACAGACAGTCCATCGAGGCGAATCCGACCGTGGCTGCGACATTGGTCTCAACCGATGCCGCCCGGGCCTCGAGAAAGTCGTCGATCTCGTCGCCGGTCATGTCGCGGGTTCCACCGGTGCGCTGCACCGCGCCCATCAAACCGGCCAGGCCGGTCTTGTCCTTGGGCTCATAGACCGATCCGGTACGGATCCGAGCCACAACTCGAATCAAGGGTAGCTCGTCGTCTTCGAGCAGGAAGACCTTGAGGCCGTTGGCGAGCTCGAAGGTCTCCGGGCGCGGAATGTCAAAGGCCTGGAGCTCGGGGTATTCGATGTCCCGATAGTCCTGCACCTGAGCCGCGACCGGGGGCGTCAGAGCCAGCGGAGCCAGCAAGGCGACGAGCGCCAATCCGGCCGGCGGCGCGAAGCCGGTGAATACAGATGATCTCGTGTCTCTCATGTACATGCTCTTCATCTTCCTAGCCCTCGTTCGAGTCGGCGTTGCCGAGCTCGGCGGTTTCAGCGGTTTCGGCGGTTTCGGCGACCGGGGCATTGACGATCATTGCAACCGTCCGGTTCACGGGCTTGAAGGCTTCGCGAGCCACACGCCGGATGTCTTCCTTGGTGACTTCTTCGATGCGATCGACGCTGCGAAACAGCTCGCGCCAATCCCCAAACAGGACCTGATAGGCGGCAAGCTGCTGACCGATACCGGTGTTGCTCGCGAGCGAGCGGACCAGGCCCGCCTTGGCGCGGGTCTTGACCATGGCCAGCTCCTCGTCGCTGATGAGCTCGGTCTTGAGCCGCTCGATCTCGTCACGGATCGCGGCTTGGACTTCCTCGTTGGAATGATCGGGCGTGGGGAATGCGAAGACCACCATGAGGTTCTGATACTTGTTGCCGGGGAAACCGTTGAACGCGCCGGTCTGGGCCGCAATCTTCCGATCTCGAACCAGGTTGCGGTACAGCCGCGACGTCCGGCCCGTGGACAGAACGTCAACGATCGCATCGTAGACGGCGTCATCGGGATCGGTCACCGCAGGTCGCAGATAGCCTTCGACGTAGAGCGGCTGTGCCGCATCCGGCATCTTGATCACGCGCTCGGCAATCTGCGCGGGCTCGACGGTGCGTAGCGCCGGCGGCTTCTCTCCGGCCGGAAGACGGCCGAAGTACCTCTCGAGCATCGGCACGAGCTCCTCGGCTTTGACCGCACCGACGATCGCGATCGTCATGTTGCTCGGCACGTAGTACCTGTCATAAAAGGCCTGGGCGTCTTCGCGCGAGAACGACTGGAGGTCGCTCATGTAGCCGATCGTGGGGTAACCGTAGGGATGGGCGATGAACGCCGTCGCGAGCATCTGCTCGATTAGCCGTCCGATCGGCTGGCTGTCGGTTCGCAGCCGCCGCTCCTCCATCACCACGTCGCGCTCGGTGTAGAACTCTCTCAGCACCGGATCCAGAAAACGCTCGGATTCCAAGTAGGCCCAGAGCTCGACCTTGTTGGCGGGAAGCGAGTAGTAATAGTCGGTCTTGTCGGAGGCGGTCGACGCGTTGAGCCCGACGCCGCCGGCGCGGTCGATGATCTCGCTGAACTCGTCGCGCTGCAACATCTCGGTCGCCCGGTCGCGGGCTTCTTTCCAGGCCTTTTCGAGCCGGGCGATCTCCTCCGGGTCGGCCCCGAGCTCGCGGCGAGAAGGGTCGTAGGCCTGATAGGCCTTGTCGACTTCGGCGAGCGCGGCGCGCTCGGCGTCGATGTCCTTGGTTCCGATCCGGCTCGTGCCCTTGAAGGCCATGTGCTCGAACATGTGGGCCAGACCCGTGATGCCGGCGACCTCCTGGGCCGAGCCCGCGTTGACGTAGGTGTAGAACGACACCACGGGCGCAGCGGGCCGCTCATAGATGAGAAACGTCAGGCCGTTGTCCAGGGTGTACTGGGTGAGGTTTTTCTCGAAGTTCGCCAGATCCTGCGCAGGCAGAGCCGCCGCCAGCGCGGCAGCACCGAGCGCAAAGGCAGCACTTCTCAGAAGTCGTCTCATGCTTTTCTTCCTTTCAGGTGGTGCGATCGAACCGTAGTTACGGTCGATGCGATCGGGAGGTTGGGCAGTTTACGTGAACGAGCTGTGCTAGAAAAGCACCCATGGCAGACGACAAGCGCTATTTACATGTCACGACGGGCACGATGATTCCAGTACCCGGCGGTAAGCAGATCAAGGAGATGATCGGTCGCGTCCACACCGGCACCGAGGAACTGAGCCTGGCACGAATGGTGGTCCCTCCCGGTTGGGGCGAGCCGCCGCAAACGCCCGAGTTCGGCGAGCTGACCGTGGTCTTGCGGGGCCGGGTGCGGGTCGAGGTCGACGGCGACCAGGTCGACGTCTCCACCGGGGAAGCAATCTGGACACCCGCCGGCGTTCGCGTTCACTTCGGCAACCCGTTCGACGAAGAAGCCGAGTACTACGCCATCTGTCTGCCCGCCTTCTCGCCAGAGCTGGCGCATCGCGATGATGACTCTGTAATACAAAGTACTTGACAACCAAGGGCCCGGAGCGTACAGTCCTCGCGATCATGAGCGAGCCAGCGGCCACGGCAACCCCGACCGGCGCCCCCGCGCCCCGGCCGGACGCCCTGAGCGACCGCGCACTCGACCACCTCGCCTACATTCGCTCGGCGATGGAATCCGCGGGCTCGTTCACCTCGGTTCCCGGGCGCGGTGGTATGGCGATGGGGCTTTCCGCGATCGTCGCGGCGATCGTGGTTCACAACTCCCCGGAAGACTGGTTTCAGATCTGGGTGCTGGATGCGCTAGTGGCGGCCGCGATCGGTGGCGTCTTCATGCGGCACAAGGCCGCGGCTCTGGGGCAGAAGCTCGCGAGCGGCGTGGGCCGGAGATTCCTGCTCAACCTGAGCCCTGCACTCCTGGCAGCGGCCATGCTGTCCTTCGTCCTGCTCCGGAGCGGTCGCGCCGACCTGGTACCGGGAACCTGGCTGCTGCTCTACGGCGTCGCGGTGGTCTCCGGCGGGGCCTTTTCGGTTCGTCCCGTGCCGGTCATGGGAGTCTGCTTCATCCTCCTCGGCGCGGTGGCACTTTCGAGCTCTCCGGCCTGGGCCAATCCGCTGCTCGCGGCGGGCTTCGGCGGGCTTCACCTCGTGTTCGGGTTCATCATCGCTCGGAGCTACGGTGGCTAAGGCGGCCGCAGCCCGAACCGGGGCGTCGGCGGTGCCGGAAGCCACGGCCGCCGCTGAAACCGGCCCGCCCTCGCGCAAGCGGCGGCTGGCGACAGTGGCCGGCTATCTCTCCGATTCCAGTGCCCGCGAGTTCGATCGCCTGGTCTACGAGCGTATCCGGCTCGGTATCCTGAGCGCACTGTCCGTGAACCGCTCCATGACCTTCTCCGAGCTCAAGGAGCTGCTCGAGACCAGCGACGGCAACCTGAGCGTCCACGCTCGCAAGCTCGAGGACGCGGGCTATTTGAGCTGCAAGAAGAGCTTCGTCAAGCGAACGCCCAAGACCGAGTTTCGGATCACCTCGAAGGGCCGGCGTGGACTCGAGCGATACCTCGCGCACATGGAGGCGATCATCCACGCCACCCGTGGCGAGTAACTCTTTTTTTGGAGTCTGACTTTGTGATGCAAAGTACACTGCCAAAACACGACCCGCTCCATGTCGGCATCATCATGGACGGAAACGGCCGCTGGGCCGCTCAACACGGCCTCCGACGCACCGCCGGCCACCGACAGGGAGCGGAGGCCGTGCGCCGCACGGTCGAAGCCGCCGGCGAGCTCGGAATCGACGTACTCACCCTGTACGCGTTCTCGGCCGACAACTGGCAGCGACCGTCGAGCGAGGTCCGAGCCTTGATGTACCTGTTCGAGGACTTCCTGTCTCGCGAACGCGACCGCCTGGTCGAGAACGACGTCCGGCTCAACGTCATCGGCCGCCGAGACCGGCTCCGCCCCTCGATCGTGAGCGCCATCGAGAGCTCCGAGCGGGCTACCCGGGCTTGCTCGTCGCTACTTCTGCGCCTCGCCGTCGACTACTCCGCTCGTTGGGCGATTGCCGCGGCTTCCCGTCTGGGAACCCAGGCCGCGATCGGTCCGGTACCGGATCCGGTGTCGGATCTCACCTGCCGTATCGAGCGCGTGACCCACTCGGTGGCGGGTGTGCCGCCGGTAGACCTCCTTATCCGCACCAGCGGCGAGCAGCGGCTCTCGGACTTCCTGCTCTGGGAATCGGCGTACGCCGAGCTGCTCTTCCTTCCCGTTCTCTGGCCGGACTTCGGCCCGGAACAGCTCGCCACCGCGGTGGAGGATTTCCACAACCGGAATCGGCGCTTCGGACGCCTGCCGGCTCTGGCCTCCTGAACCTTCACAGCCCTGGAATCACGTCGAAGGGACAAGACATGACCGCTCGCCGCCTGTTTGCCATTCTCTTCATTTTCGCCTCGACCGCGGTCGCCTGGTTCATCCTGGGCGCTTCGGTCGCGACCCGGACCAACCAATCCAAGATCGAGGGCGGGCAGCAGGTCGCCTCGCTGTGGGGAGGCCAACACAGCCAGATGGCGCCGAAGGTATTTCACAACCGCCTGCACGAGGTCTCGGAACAAGTGACCCAGAAGGACGAGTCGGGCAAGGAGGTCACGAAACGGGTAAAGAGGGAGAAGGAGGTTTGCATACCCCTGACCATCAGCTCGAGCTCGGTCGACGTTCGGCTGAATGTCGATCACCGCAGAAAGGGACTCCTCTGGCATGACACCTACACCGTCGACTTCAAGGCCGTTTACATGGTCAGGATTCCGAGCCTCAAAGCCAAGTCCGTAACGGTCGACTTTCAGTTTCCGTCGCCGACCGCGATCTATGACGATTTCTCGCTCAGCTTCGGCGGCGAGGACATCTCCCAGGTGAACAACCTGGCCCAAGGCGTCTCGGCTCGCTTCGTGCCCAAACCCGGCAAAACCGTTCCGATCGAGATCCGCTACCGCTCGCGCGGCCTGGACACCTGGAGCTATCGTTTCGGCGACTCGAGCGTGGGCCAGATACGTGACTTCAACCTCGCGATGATCACCGACTTCGGCGGCATCGACTTTCCCGCCGGGGCACTCTCGCCGACTCGAAAGAGCCCGACCGGAGACGGCTGGCGACTCGAGTGGTCGTTCGACAACCTGGTCAGTGGCCAGCACATCGGGCTGGACGTCCCGAACAAGCTCAACCCGGGACCGCTCACCGCTCGCATTACCTTCTTCGCGCCGGTCTCGCTCCTATTCTTCATCACCGTCCTGATCATGCTGGGCGCGCTCAAACACCTCGAGCTTCACCCGATGCACTTCTTCTTTCTCTCGGCCGCGTTTTTCTCCTTTCATCTGCTCATGGCCTACCTGGTCGACCACCTCAACATCCATCTGGCGTTCGCCACGGCGGCCGTGGTCAGCCTGGGCCTGGTCCTCAGCTACCTGAGGCTGATCTGCGGCTTACGGAGCGCTCTGCGCTACGCCGGCTCCGCCCAGCTCGTGTTCCTGGTGCTCTTCAGCTACGCCTTCTTCTTCGAAGGCCTGACCGGGCTGGCGGTGACGACCGGCTCGATCATCACCCTGTTCGTGCTCATGCAGTTCACCGCCAAGGTCGACTGGAACCGGGTCTTCGATTCCGGCGAGAGCCCGCTCGAGGCGTCCGTTACCAGACCCTAAACCGCGGCTTCCCAGGGCCGCCATCCACAACTAGGCGCCGTCTAGTTCTTCATGACGGTAACGTCGCAGTCCAGCGCACCGAAGGTGCCCTTCGTCTTCTTCTTGAAGGCGGTGCGGGCGTAGGACCACGCAGATACGCCTCCCGATTCGAAACCACCGGCGAAAATCGCCGTCGGGATCTCGATCTTGAACCGACTGACGCCATTCGTCTTGGTCCTGAACGTGCCCGATTTGAGAGGGAAGATCTCGGACATCCCGGTACCCCGATCCAGCACGAGAAGCTCGGCGCGATAGGTGCCCCTTGCACCCTTGACCGGTCCGCCGCTGTCCTCGGCCCGGACCCGGCAGGAAATTGGTATGACCGTCCGGCCGGAAACGTCGGCGATCGATGGCACCGGCACGACCGACTCCAGAGTCGGGAACTTCCTCAGAAGACTGGGCTCGTCACTGAAGAAAACGCTGGCGCCGTTGTTGTTCGCAAAGCCGCTGTCGGCGGCGAGAGCCGCAGCCGGGCTCATCGTTAGCGCCGCAAGCGTCAGAAAGCCCGTCCAAGA
>JAAENP010000049.1 GCA_024224155.1 bacterium | reverse complement strand
GTATCTGTACTCGCCCCACAGGCCGAGGCTCGAGCTCACCCTGCGGGTCAGACCCTGGTTGTAGGAGGTCGCCACCGTGTGAGTAGGCGCCAACACGTCGTTGGGGCCGTCATTGCACTGGCGCCGGCCGTTCTGCGGCGTCGTCGTGCATGTCGGGTAGCTGTAGCTGACCGAGTTACCGAGCTGGTCGTAGACGAAAGTCTGGGAGAAATACACGTCGTAGCGGTTGTCGCCGCTGTTATTGGGAAATTGCAGCTGCCGTCGCCGAGCTGATCGAGGAGCTGGCCGGCGGCGGCGGCGGCGTGGGCCTGTTCTCCGGCTGCGCCGCCGGCGACACGGCCATGGCCGTCGTCCTCCAGGTGACCGGCTGACGGCTGGCTGGCGCGCGCGCGCGTTCGAAGCGGACGTCACGAGTGCGAGCCTCGGCTGTTCCGGCGGGACCTTGGCTCAACTCGCCAACGCGCGCGGAAAAAGGACGTTGTTCTCCAGGTGTATATGCTCGTGGAGCGCGATCTCGAGAGCGGCGAGCCCGTGCCAGAGCGCCCGCCAGGTGTTGCACGCCTCGGCCGGTACCTGGTAGCCGTTGGTGAGCTTTCGGAGCCGCTTCAACGCATCACCGGCCGACTCGTGCTCACTCTCCATGACCGAGATCGGGCCGGCGGCCATCGATCCCTGATCTTGCCGGATCATCGGAAAGAGGATCTGTTCCTCCTTCATCATATGGTCCTGCAGCTCCTCCTTCAGGCCGAGATAGGTCGAGAGCAGCTGGGGGAGCACCTCGGGATGACGCTCGCCGTGGACGCGATGGACCTTTCGTGCCAGCTGCTCCAGACGTGGTAGCTCCTCGTCCAAAGGCCGGTGGTAGGCCGCCAGGATGTGGTCGACAAGGTCGTTGAGAGGAGCCTCGTCCCAGCATTCCAGGTCGGCGTCTGATTCCGCCAGCTGGTTGCGGATCTCTTCGAGGATCGAATCGGTGTCGAGCCCCTTGGCCTCACAGGCTTCTCGGATCGTACGTCCCCCGCCGCAGCAGAAGTCGATGCCGTGACGTCCGAAGATT
>JAAENP010000048.1 GCA_024224155.1 bacterium | reverse complement strand
GCTGGTCGACGGTGCCAAGTCGCCCGCCGAGGTGACGGCAGACGTCTGCCGGCCGCTCGAAGGAAAGGCGGGAGGCCTGTGGTGGCTCGCCTTTCTGATCGCCGCCTCGGTCCTCACCCTCGGCGCCGCCTCGGTGGCCTACCTGATGGCGACCGGGGTCGGCGTATGGGGCCTCAACCGCACCATCGGCTGGGGCTTCGACATCACGAACTTCGTCTTCTGGGTCGGTATCGGACACGCCGGGACCCTGATCTCGGCCGTCCTCTTCCTGTTCCGGCAGCGGTGGCGCACGGCGGTCAACCGCTCGGCGGAGGCGATGACGATCTTCGCGGTGATGTGCGCCGGGCTCTTTCCCCTGATTCACATGGGGCGGCCCTGGCTGGCGTTCTTCGTCTTCCCCTACCCGAACACCCGCGGGCCGCTGTGGATCAACTTCCGCTCGGCCCTGTGCTGGGACGTGTTCGCGATCTCGACCTATTTCCTGATCTCGCTCGGCTTCTGGTACATCGGCCTGGTGCCGGATCTGGCGACCCTGCGCGACCGCACGAAGTCGAAGGTCAAGCGCGCCCTGTGCCGCTTCTTCTCCCTCGGCTGGGACGGCTCGATGCGGACCTGGAGCCGCTATGAGACGGTCTACCTGCTGCTCGCCGGCCTGGCGACGCCGCTGGTCTTCTCGGTGCACACCATCGTCAGCATGGACTTCGCGACCTCGCTGATTCCGGGGTGGCACACGACGGTTTTCCCGCCCTATTTCGTCTCGGGGGCGATCTTCTCCGGCCTGGCGATGGTGCTCACCCTGATGCTGATCGCGCGCAAGACCATGCACCTCGAGGACTACATCACGACGCGCCACGTGGGAGCGATGTGCAAGCTGATCATCGCCACCGGCGGCATCGTCGCCACCGCCTACGCCACCGAGTTCTTCATCGCCTGGTACTCGGGCAACGAGTTCGAGCACTTCGCCTTCATGAACCGCGCGCTGGGACCCTACGCCTGGGCCTACTGGACGATGGTCTCCTGCAACGTCCTGGT
This sequence comes from bacterium, assembly GCA_024224155.1. Classification (NCBI taxonomy): domain Bacteria; species bacterium. Next base: position 227 of record JAAENP010000048.1, on the reverse strand, counting down.
GCCGCAGTTCTTCTGGTTCAGCAAGATCCGCCGGAACCTGCTGGTGGTCTGGATCCTCTCGATCTTCATCAACATCGGAATGTGGTTCGAGCGTTTCGTGATCATCGTCACCTCGCTGCACCGTGATTTCCTGCCTTCGAGCTGGACCTACTACGTGCCCACGAAGATCGAGATCGCCACTCTTCTCGGCAGCTTCGGCCTCTTCTTCACGCTCTTTCTGCTCTTCT
>JAAENP010000047.1 GCA_024224155.1 bacterium | reverse complement strand
GACAACCAGGCTCGCTCAGGAAGCCCTCGCAATCGAGGCCGAAGAAGCGCGCGCGGCCGGCGCCCTCGGCTTCATGGCTCGGATCCTCGTCCAGGCCACACTGCCCCACAGCCGGCCCCACAAAGGTCCAAACCCGCACGAGTTCGAACGCGTCAACGGCCGCTTCACCCTCTACATGAACGCGCCCCCCTCGGTTGGACTCCCCTACGGTTCATACCCGCGGCTAGCACTCGCTTGGCTCTCGACCGAGGCGGTCCGTACCCGGAGCCGCGAGATCGAGCTCGGCCCAACCTTCTCGAACTTCATGTACAAGCTCGGACTCACTCCAGTGACCGGCAAGCGCGGCACCACTTCGCGCCTCCGCGACCAGCTCCACCGGCTCTTCTCGACAACGATCCGCTGCAGCTATTCGGACGAGGCCGAAGGCCACGCCGCCGGTGTCGGTTACGCTATCGCGCACAAGCACCAGCTCTGGTGGTCGCCTCGAGATCCAGAGCAGCGGCCGCTCTGGAACTCGATCGTCGTCCTGAGCACCGAGTTCTACGACGAGCTCGTCGCCCACGCCGTGCCGATCGATCTCCGCGCTCTCAAAGCCCTGAAGGGGTCGCCACTGGCTCTCGACATTTACTCCTGGCTCACCTACCGAATGAGCTACCTACGGAGGCCCTGCCTCATTCCCTGGGAGGCGCTCCAGACGCAGTTCGGCGCCGACTACGGACGGCTGAGAGACTTCAAGAGGAAGTTCCTCGCTCACCTGGCCGACGTTCTCCATGTCTACCCCGCGGTGCGCCTTGCGGAGCCGCCGACAGGATTGCTGCTCCGCCCTTCACCGACTCATCTTCCTCGGGCCACAGCCAGTCAGAGCTAGAAGCTCTCTGACCACGACCCAACCCGTTCTCGCATCCTCAGTGTCCGTGCTGTTCCTCGCCGAACTCCGCCTTGAAAGACTCCCAGCGCTTCTTCAAGTCAGCGAGGAGCTCCCGGAAGTCCTGCCGCTCTCGCAGTACCGCGAAGTGCCGATCCTGAAGGAAAGCCGGGTAGTTGGGCAGACCACGCTACACTCTGCCCACTCAACTAGCGTGTCCCCGGTGCCGGGGAAGGAGGTCCTCATGAAGCAGGGAGTGGGAGTCCTAGTGGTCTTGTCGACGCTGGTCGCGGCCGGAGCTCGGGCTCAGGGTCCGACACCAGTCTCACCGGGAAGCCAGGCAGGGATGGCCGTGGTCTCCGGCAGGTGCCCGACGTTCAACTGGACAGCCGCTGCGGGTGCCGAGCCGGTCGAGCTGGTTGTCTACCGAGTGCCGGAGGGAGAAACGGAAGGTCCGCCCGAGCAGGTACTCTCGGTGAGTCTCCCGGGGACGGCAAACGGCTGGTCGCCCTCCTTGGCGCAGTGCCTGAAGCCAGGGGGGCGCTACGCCTGGTCGGTGCGTGCCGGTGGTGAGTGGTCGGAGGCGAGCCTGTTCGAGGTGTCGCTCGCTCCGAGTGACGCCGAGGTGCAGGCGGCGATCGCCGTGCTGAGACGGATCGAGGGTAGCGGAGGTCCATCCGAAGTAGCCGGCACCGAGCAGCCGCCTCCGACTGCGCCCTCGACGGCACTGTCCAGGACGGCGGCCGCTCTGGTCTCTCCTTCGGTCGGCATCGGATCGCCCGAGCCCGCGACGATCACGCCGCCCGGCTACTATGACCTGTCGATCGCAGGGGACGTCGACCTGGGCGGGATTGTCTTCGCCAATGGCCAGGCATTCCTACACGGCCAGGGGACCTCCAACACGGCGCTCGGTCGACAAGCGATGGTATACCTGCAGTCCGATGGCTTCTACGGCTCGGAGAACACCGCGATCGGCGCGAGGGCCCTGTCCGCGACCACGACCGGCCGGAGTAACGTGGCCGTCGGTAGCGGTGCGCTCACCTACAACGCCACCGGCCGCGCCAACACCGCGGTGGGATACCACGCGCTGTTCTTCAACGTCGATGGTAGCCACAACATTGCGATCGGCTACTTCGCCCTGGCGAACGCGCAGTCGACGAACAACACCGCCGTCGGCGCCTATACTTTGTTGGCAGACACCTCCAACGACAACGCTGCATTCGGCGCCCATGCGCTCAGGAAGAACCTGCAGGCGCGCAACACCGGTCTCGGCTCGGAGGCACTGCGCAACAACACCACCGGGCACGACAACACCGCCGTCGGCCACGCCGCGCTGCGCGACAACCTCAGCGGCAAGCAGAACACCGCTATCGGCCAGGCCGCGTTGCTCGAGAACGAGCTCGGCAACGACAACACCGCTGTCGGCGAGGATGCCCTCCGCTACAGCACCGGCTCGCGCAACATCGCAGTCGGCCGCTACGCCGGCCGCGCGGCTACCACCGGCAACGACAACATCTTCATCGGCAACACGGGAGCCGCCGCCGAGACGGCGACGATCAAGATCGGCATCCACAACACGCAGTCGCAGACCTTCATCGCCGGCATCAGCAACTCGACGGTGACCGACGCCGGCGTTCTAATCGACACCAGCAACGGCCGCCTGGGAGTCAACACCTCGTCTCGACGGTTCAAGGAGGGCATCCGCGAGATCGGTGACCGATCACTCGCTCTTCTCGACCTCCGACCGGTCGCCTTCCACCATAAAGGCGGCTCGACCGAGGCCCCGCAGCCCCTGGAGTTCGGCCTCATCGCCGAGGAGGTCGCCGACGTATTCCCCGAACTGGTGGTCTACGACGAGACCGAGCAGCCGTTTACGGTGAAATACCACCTGCTCTCCTCGCTCCTGCTCAACGAGCTCCAGAAGCAGAACCGCCAGAACCAGGTGCAGTGGGCGCTCATGGGAGTCATGTTCCTCGCCACGGTGGCCCTGACCGTGGGCCGGTGGCGCTTCGAGTGAGGCGGGTCCCCGCGAGATCTTGCCGGAAGATCTGGGCTGCATCGGGTCGTCGCTGCGCTCCCGGTCCCTGCCCTACGAATCGTCTGGCCCCGGCGAGGGCATCAGCCCTAGCTGGGACAGAAAAGCCACATTGTCCCAGCTCACCCAGGTCTCGACGATCTTCCCGTTCTCAAGCCGCTGGATGATGATGTTGACCAGGGTGAACCCCTTGCCGGTCGCTGGCAGGTCGCCCATCGGCCCGATCTGAATACCGGTCATGGTGGAAACATAGGCGACCCGATCACCATCGGCGATCATCTGGCTCAATGTGTCTTCGTACTCGGGCACCGCGGTGAGGAACTCCTCGAGGAAGGCGAAGAACTCCTCGGTCCCTTGGAGTTCCTGGAGCGCGGGCGGCATCGCCTGGCAGTGGCGGACATAGTCTGGCCCGATCGCTGCCTTGAATCTCTCGAAATCGCCGCTCGCGAGCACCGCGTGGGTGTCCCGGACGATGGCCATGTTCTTCTGCTCGATGAAGTCCGGCGGTAGTTCGTCGGAACAACCGGCGAAGACCGCTCCGCACGCAACGACGACGCTCACGATACGCATTCTGCGAAGCATGATGGCACCTCCAATAGGGCTTTCGAGCTCGGGGGTTCGGTTCCGTCCGACATCCTATCGTGGTGACCGGATGGCATGGCACGAGAGCCCTGGAGGCTAACGACGATCGATCAGCTGGTCACGTTCCCTGTGTTGACCTGCTTGGGGCAGCTCTCGGGCTCCGAGAGTCCAATGGTGTCCCCAAGGGGACCGAACCGCTCGAAAACGAAAGAAGTGCCGCAGATCTTCCGGCTCGACGGATGGGTAGCGGTGTAGCCCGTGCCGCTGCGACGAATCTCAGCGGTCGGCCGAGTCGGGGCCGGCCCATAGCCGACTTCCTGCGGCAGCTCGAAGACCGGACTTGGAAGGGGCTCTTCGATCTCATGCGCTTCGCCATGCGTCCCCTTCGATGATGCCGCTGCTTCAGTCCCGTGCTCGACCGGGTGACCCGCAGCCAGGG
>JAAENP010000046.1 GCA_024224155.1 bacterium | reverse complement strand
GACCTGCTGCGCACCCTGACCCGCACTATTCATGAGGTCACGTTCTGTCGCCCCTCCGGGGCTCTCAGGATATGTGGCATCTTCCACTGAAACACTGGCCTCGGTAAACTCGAGCCCTCATCGAAAGGAGCGGGTCATGCGTCAGCGATTTCCCCTCATCTTGCGTGGCTGTTTGCTGATTCTCGGATGTGCGCTGGTTGCCGCGCCGGCGTACAGCGACGAGGTGGACGATTACGTTCGTGCCACGATGGAGAAACAGAATATCCCCGGCATCGCCATCGCCGTCGTCCGCAACGGGATACCGGCCAGGGTCCAGGGGTACGGCCTCGCGAATCTCGAGCTGGAGGTTCCGGTGTCGCCCGACACGATCTTCCAGACCGCCTCGGTCGGCAAGCAGTTCACGGCCGCCGGCATCCTGCTCCTCGCCGAGGAAGGCGAACTGAAGCTGGACGATCCCCTCGCCCTGCACTTCCCGAGAGCCCCCGCCACTTGGCACCGGATCACGATCCGGCACCTCCTGACCCACACCTCCGGCATCAGTGATGCCAGCGATGACTTGTACGAAGAGCTACGCGACTACACGGAGCAGGAACACCTGGAGATTTCCTGGAAGTTACCGCTCGAGTTCGAGCCCGGCAGCCAGTGGAGCTACTGCAACACCGGCTACATAGTCCTCGGGATTCTGACATCGAGGCTCACCGATATGCACTGGAGCGAGTTCCTGAAGCAGCGCATCTTCGAGCCTGCCGGGATGACGACGGCGCGCGTCATCAGCGAGTCGGACATTGTCAAGAACCGGGCCGACGGCTACGAAAGGAACGAAGAAGGCGGGCTCCGGAACCAGGAGTGGGTACCCCCGAGCGACAACACCCTGGCCGACGGTTCCCTCTACGTGACGGCGAGGGACATGGTCGCCTGGGATGCCGCCCTGCGCGAGCGGCGGCTCCTGAGCGAGGCCAGCTACGACGCATGGTGGACACCGGCGTCACTCGGCGACGGAATCACCTTCCCGTATGGCTTCGGCTGGTCGCTGAGTGAGCAACGTGGGCGCCGGCTGATCGAGCACGGCGGTTCGTGGCAGGGCTTCCGGGCGGCGATCGCTCGTTACGTCGAGGACAAGCTGACGGTCGTCGTCCTCGCCAACGCGGCAGGCACGCCGACCGTGGCGATCGCTCATGAGATCGCGGCCATGGTCGACGACGATCTGCGCCTTCCCGATCCCGAGACACCAGGTGTCGATCCGGACCCCCAGCGGACGGCACGTCTGGAGGGCCTATTGCAGGCGTGGGCCGAGTGGCGGACCACTCCCGACATGGGACGCGGCCTCGCGGCGACTGCCTCGGGCAGCGTCCGCGAGTCCATCAACCGCCGGCGTACCGGCCGGCTCCTCGAGATGAAGAAGAGCTTTTCTTGGCTCGAAGACGACGACCTGGGATCAACCTCGATGGAACGGCTCGGCGAGACGGTGACGAGGATTGCCCACTACGCGCTCGTGACCGAGGACGCTCGCCGGGTTTACCGCTTCTATCTGACTGCCGAAGGCAAGGTCGCCGATTTCGGCTCGGAGCGGCGTTGATTCGGCCTCAAAAGCTGACTGGCCGTTCAGCCGCGCCGGCTCTACGTCGAGAGAATGCCGAAGAAAAGTCAGAAAAGCTTGACTCGCCGGTCGATCTACCCCATCATCGCGTGATCCCAGACCCGAGAGCCCATTCTCTGGCTCGTCAAGGAAGAGGCTCTCCCTTCGTTGAAAGAGGTGAATCCGATGATCAGAGCTTCAGGAATCCTTGGCGTATTGGTCCTCCAGCTGCTCTCGGCGCTCTCCGTATCGGCCCAGACCACCGGCAGCATTCGCGGAAGGACCGTCGACGCCGATGGGCAGGCCCTGCCGGGGGTCACGATCGTGGTAGCCGGCGAGGTTCTCGGCTCGGCCCAGCGGACGGCGGTGACGAGCGCTTCCGGCGGTTTCAGTTTCCCGGCGATGCCGATCGGCACCTTCAAGGTCACGGCCACCCTCGAAGGCTACCAAACCCAGGCAGCCGAGGAGGTGCGAGTCGCGATCGGCAAGGTGGCCTCGGTCGACTTCAGCATGCCGGGGGAGTTCTCCGACGTGGTCACGGTGACCTCCGAGGCACCGATCATCGACCTGGCGAGCCCCACCTTCACTACCAATCTCGAGTTCGAGGATGTCGTCGACCTGCCGACCAGGGGGAATTTCTACGACGTGATGGCGACAACCCCCGGCATTACCCAGCCAAACGAGGGATCGGAATTCATCAACGCCTTCGGCGCTGACGCGAAGATGAGCCAGTGGAACATCGACGGCGTCAACCGGACCACGCCGGGAGCCGGCTATCTCGCGTGGACGTTCAACGAAGAGTTGGTCGCCGAGTACGCGGTGGTCGGCACCGGCGCCTCCGCCGAGTACGGCCAAATGCTGGGGACGGCCTTCAACGTCGTCACCAAGTCGGGCACCAACCAGTTCCACGGATCGGCGGCCTTGAATTACCAGAACCCCGACTGGGTCGGTGAGAACGCCGAAAGCCTGCAAGAGGACACGCCGGACGAAGCTCGGACATACCGGCTCGATACCAACGACAGACTGTCCGTGACCTTGGGCGGCCCGGTCGTGCGCGACAAGCTGTGGTTCTTCGTCGGCGCCGAGCAGGGGCGCTTCAACGCCTACTCCCCGGACCAGGTACCGGGCCCCGAGCCGAAGGACGATACCTCGGACCTATACGACGGGAAGATCACCGCGCAGCTCGGCGGTAGTCACCGCCTCAACCTGACGTATAACGACCACGAAAGACTCGAGCCCGCTGGGGGCAGCGTCTTTGCCGAACCCACGACATGGACAGAGTTTACGGTGGATACCCAGAGCTATGCCCTGGATTACAGCGGAATTCTCGGCCGGAACACCATCCTCGAGGCGCGCTATGGTAACTTGTCGAGCCATGAGGAGGTGAAGGCCCAAACCCCGACCGACGAGCCGCACTTCATCGACTATACCGTGTCTCCGACGGAGAGTTTCGGCGGCCCCTATTGGCCCTGGCTTTGGGACAGCCACATGGACACGGGGGAAATAAAACTCACCCAACACGCCAGCGACTTCCTCAAGGGGGACCACGAGTTTCGCTTCGGAATCCAGTACAACCAGATGGGTGAACTCGGCGAACCTACTGGCATAACATATTCTTACAAGTACGACTACTATAACGTTTTATACGGAACCGACTATTACTGGTACGAGTACGATTACCGGTTCGTGGCTACTCCGCACTTCTACGGGGGCGAATCCGAAACGTGGAGTGCCTTCGTCGCCGATTCCTGGAAAATCACCAACGACGTGACCCTCGAGCTCGGTGTACGTTACGATAAAAGCAAGGGCTGGATCGAGGATTTACCACGCCTCGACGACGATAACAACCCCACCGGCGAGATCATCCCGGGCAGGGACACGGTCGCATGGGACTACATCGACCCGCGCCTCGGCTTTGCCTGGAACATCGGGGGCACCGGAGAGAACGCCCTCCGCGGCTCTGTCGGGCG
>JAAENP010000045.1 GCA_024224155.1 bacterium | reverse complement strand
TCGAGCTCGAGGACGGCTTTGAAGGCCTTCTCGGCTTCGGTCAAGCGGCCGGCCCGTTGGAGCACGTCGCCGTAGCCCAGGTAGAGGAAAGGCTGCGAGTTGTCGATCCCGAGCGCTTCTTCGAACAGCCGGACCGCGTCGGCGAGGTCGCTCTGGTCACGGCGCAGCTCGGCGAGCTGCGATAGCGCACCGATCGAGTTCGGATCGACCTGGAGAGCGCGGCGCACAAGATGCTCGGCGTCGGCGACGCGGCCCTCTATTCGGTGGATCGACGCCAAGTTCAGCAGCGCATCGGCGTTCGAGGGATCCAGCGCCAGCGCCTTCTGGAACTCCTGCCGGGCTCTGTCCGGCTCGCCGTTACGCAGATGACTCCGCCCCATGCTGTTGTGCATCTCGGGAGAGGACTCCTCGGCCTCGCCCGCGGGCAGCTCCGAGGCCGGCTCTGCTTCTTCCGATCCGCCCAGATAGCCGAGCGCTCTCAGGGCTCGCTCGTTGGCGGCCTGCTCGTCGGCATCGTAGTCCTCGATCTGCGTCGGGGTCTCGTCGCTCGATTCGTCCTCGTAGCTGGTGACGTAGCGGATCGGGTTCTCCACCATGAACTCGGGCAGGAAGACCCGGTCAAGCACCTTGCCGTCCATGTCCTTGGCGATCGGGAACCCCAGGTAGTGGAGCACTGTTGGCGTGAGGTCGAGCACCGAGGCGCCGGCGACTTTGGCCCCGGCGCGAATCTGGGGCCCGGCGGCGAGAAAAACACCGTCGGTTTCGTGATCGAGGTGGGCGCGTTTGACGTCGACGGTCTGCTCGCTGCGAATGCGTCGGCTACCGCTCTTGAAGCCATGGTCCGATAGCAGGAAGACGGCCGTCGTCTCGAGATCGACCTGGGCGAGAACGCGTCCCAGCAGCTCGTCCTGGTACTTGTACCATTCGGAGACGAGGTCCCGGTAGCGGTCGAAACCCCGCTCGTCGACCCACTCGAGCCGCGGCGGCGCGTACTTCATGAACAGGTGGGAGAAGCTGTCGACCTGCTCGAAGTAGACCAGGAAAAGATCGTGGTCGCGGTTCTCGAGCAGGTCTTCGGCGATCGCCGTGTAGCCCTGCGCCGTCACCGCGTACTGTTGGAAGAGGTGGATCGGGTTGACCGGGTCGTGGCGCGGGAACCGGGCCGGGTCGTACATCTCTTCCCGGTACTCGGCCTCGCTCAAATGAACGAACCGTTGCACGAAGTCGGCCGGGATCTGCTGCTCGGCCGGGATGCGGGCGAAGGCCGTTTCGTAGAGCTCTGCCGGGTAGGTCTTCTTCGAGTCCTCGCCGCCGCGAGCGGTCGAGCCGAAGCCGTGGTAGCCGAGGGCGTCGGAGACGATGGCGCCCTTGCCGACATCTTCGGCGGGATAGGTCGCCCACCAACCGAGAACGGTCGGGCGGCGGCCGTGGTCGCCCAAGATGTTCCAAATCGCCTTGGTCTTGCGGTTGAAGCTCCTGACCGGCACCCGGGTGCCGTCCGGCTGATCGACCATGAACCAGGTGACGCCGTGCTTGGCCGGGGTCTTGCCGGTGGCCACACTGGTCCAGATCACCGGCGACAGCGGGACGTCGTTCAAGGTTTCGATCGGGCCCCAGGTGCCGCGCTCACGCAGACCCATGAGGTTGGTCATCTCGCCTTCGGCTGCCAGGGCTTCGATGATTTTCCAGTCGGCTCCGTCGATGCCGATGACGACCGCGCGGGTGCCGGTTTTCTTTACCTCGATGCCACCGCCACATGCAAGCAGTGCGAGAACCGAAAAGAGCGCCGGCAAGGCGTGGAATGGGAACGATCGCAAGCCACAGGCATTGTATCGGCAGCAGGGGATGAGCTGGGACCCTATACTGACCACCAATGATCACCCGTAGGGACCTGCTCAAGGCCGGGGCTCTCGGAGTTCTGGGCTCGGCCGCGTGTCGCCCTTCCCGAATGCCCGTGCGCGAGCCCGGCGTGGTCCTCAACGACATCCACTCGAAGCTCAACCGCACGCTCGTTGACAGCGTTGTTCGGCCGACCGGTCTCGATGAGCTG
>JAAENP010000044.1 GCA_024224155.1 bacterium | reverse complement strand
TGTACACGTAGCGGTAGAAGTAGCGGCCGTTGACACCGCCGGAAATGGTCGATTTAGCCGTACCCGTGCTGTAGGTAACGCCGAACTTGAACTCGTGATCGCCGCCGAGAAAGTCGTCAGCATAGGTCGAGACGGTCGCGTCGACGGCTTCTTGGGAGGTGTCCCAGCTCCACGGGAAATAGAGTCCGCCGCTGTAGTGTTCCGGACCGCCGCCGGGCGGCGAGTAGTCGATGAAGGGATCCTCCTGACTGCCGGTGCGGGATTCGTAGATGTCGATGCCGTCATAGCCGGAGTAGGCGACCTCGAGGAACGTATTCGAGCTTATGACCTTGTCGAACCGGAGGCCCCATGCAGGATTCTCGTCACCCTCCGTGCCGCTCGCCGAGGCGGTCTCGAACGCATCGGAGAACCTCCAAGGCCAGTTGTCGACGTGATACTTGGCCTGGAAGCTGAGGCTCTGCGTCGGCGCCCAGTTGAGCTTGAGGGCGTACCGGTCCGAGAAGATCTCGTAGGGCAACCCGGAAGGGTCGCCGACCTCGTTGTAGGCGTCGCGGAGGATCTCGAAGGCGCCGAAGAACCAGGCCTTGTCCTTCTTGATCGGACCGCCGAGGGTGACC
>JAAENP010000043.1 GCA_024224155.1 bacterium | reverse complement strand
CGAACATCTGCTGCATGAACACCATCAAGCAGACCCTGCAGATCGCCGAGCACTATCCTGACAGCCAGCAAAAGGTCTTCTACATCGACATTCGTTCCTTCGGCAAGGGCTTCGAGGATATGTACCGCAGGAGTCGCGAGGAGGGCGTCGACTACATTCGCGGGCTTCCGGGCAGCGCCGAGGAGGACCCGGAAACCAAGGAGCTGGTGATCGAGGTCGAAAACACCCTGTCCGGCCGACGCGAGGAGCATCGCCTGGACATGCTCGTTCTGGCCACCGGCCTCGTGCCGCGCAAGTTCGAGACAAACGGAAACGGCAAGCGCTCGATCGACGAGGTCTTGAGCCTTTCGCACACCTCCGACGGCTTCGTCATGGAAGCCCACCCCAAGCTCAAGCCGGTCGACGCTCCCACCAGGGGGGTCTACTTCGCAGGTTGCGTCGAGTCACCCAAGGACGTCAAGGACAGCGTTACCCAGGCCGGCGCCGCCGCCATGCGCGCCAGCAACCTGCTGTCAGCCGGCGAGGTGCGCATCGAGGCCATCACCGCCGAGCTGATCGCCGATCTCTGCGCTGAGTGCAAGATCTGCGCGGCCGTTTGCCCGTTCAACGCCATCGTCGAAGCCGACAAGAAGGCCGGCATCCTGCCCGACTTCATCGAGGCCGCCTGTGCCGGCTGTGGCACCTGCGCCGCCGAGTGCCCGTTCGACGCGATCATCATGCGCCACTTCGAGGACGCTCAGATCACGGCTCAGATCGACGGCATCCTGGCCGACAACGCGATGGAGAAGATCGTTGCCTTCGCCTGCAACTGGTGTTCGTACGCGGGAGGCGACAACGCCGGAACCTCGCGTCTGCAATACCCGCCGGCAATCCGGTTGAT
>JAAENP010000042.1 GCA_024224155.1 bacterium | reverse complement strand
CTGGGTTTGGCTAAGAGCGACCACAAGTTATTGTTTTTGCTGATTTCTCCTGTGCAGCGGGAGCCAGACGTCTCAGATAAACCGAGCCGGCAAACCCGTTGGCTCGTATGAGATCCTCCAGATCCCGGTCGGCTTCAGCCTAACAACCTTCGCAGCGCCTCATGGGGGTTGGCGGCGACCGGAGCCCCATGGTCCATGCACAGCGCCTCGAACGGCAGAGCGAGCAAGCGTCGCACGCTGCCGCGTGTCGCGTCGGGATCGTCATGGTATTCCGGCGGTACGAAAGCTAAGGCTCTATTCGTAAACCGTATGCAGATCGCCTAGAATGGCGGGATCGCGTTGGGAACGCTGGAGGTCGTGGCGATGGATCGGAAGGAATTTCGGGCTTGGCTGTCGGTGGCAGAAACGCTGACAGAGGCGCAGAAGGCGGAAGCGATGGAGGTGCTGGCGGGGCGTCCTTCGGGGGCTGCCGCGCTGGCGGCGATTGAACTCGGCGTCGGTGAGGATCGGCGTTGCCCGCATTGCGGCACGCCGGGAGCCGTGGCTCGCGGTTACGCGCGCGGCCTGCGTCGCTATCAATGCAAGGGCTGCGGCAAAACCTTCGGCGCCCTGACGGGCACGCCCTTGTCCGGGTTGCACCACAAGGAGCGCTGGCTGGATTTCGGCCAGTCCCTGGCCGCGGGCGAGACGGTGAGAGACTCGGCTGAGCGCTGTGACGTGGCCGTGAGCACCGCGTTCCGTTGGCGCCACCGCTTCCTCGGGGCGGTGAACGCCGGAGCGGAAAAGCTGCGGGGTATCGTCGAGGCCGATGAGACCTTCGTGTTGGCCAGTCGCAAGGGGGAACGCAATCTCGACCGCAAGCCCCGTAAGCGGGGCGGCAAGGCCACGAAGCGCGGCCTCTCGTATGAGCAGGTTCCGATCCTGGTGGCGGCCGATCGCTCCGGCGCCACCGTCAGCGCTGTCTTGCCGACGGTCAGTGCCGACGCTCTCCGGGACGTTCTTGGGCCGGTCGTCGAAAAGGACGCCCTGCTGGTCTCCGACGGCTGCACCAGTTACCCACCCTGTGCCGCCGTGCTGGGCATCAGCCATGAAGCGCTCAACCTGTCGGCCGGCGAACGGGTCCGCGGCGAGATGCACATTCAGACCGTCAACAGCCGTCATGAGCAAATCAAGACGTTCCTCCGCCGCCACCGCGGGGTCGCCACGAAGTACCTCGACAACTACCTCCGTTGGTTCCACCTCGCTGTCCTTCCCGGCCGCCCCACTCCGCGAACATGCCTCAACGCCGCCATGGGAGGCTAATGCATACGATTTGCGAATAGAGCCAAAGCAAAGCTCTTAGCCTCAGAGCTCGTCCGGGAGGCGATGTCCCGTTCTCCGCTGAATACGGCGAGGCAGGTATCGCGGGTTGGCGAGGTTAGGCTGCGTTTATGATGGTTTCATTGGGGCTGTTATCGTGAGCCGTTCGCACGTGGTCTTGCAGGGCGCCGGGGAGGACGGGCAAGTGCCGCTAGGCCTTGAGACGACGGAAGGTTTTCTGGGCCTCCCGCATGCCGGCGGCAGTCCACCGCAGAGCCATTTCGGCGTTCCCGCATCGCTTGACGTTGCGGCTGGCTCGGCGGAATGTTCCCAGGGCGTTAACGATGACATTGGTGCAGGCGAGCGAGCGCCGGAGGTCGCGGGACAGATCGAGGCGAATGACGGTGAGGGGCTCGTCCAACCCGTCGAGGATGCTGGCCGAG